>JAKDMK010000059.1 GCA_030452365.1 Nitrococcus sp. | reverse complement strand
CCCAATTCCTGAGCAAGCTGCTGCAGCCGGCCGCGCAGCGAGGCGTCGATGACGAGATCACCGGCGCGGATGATCACGCCACCGATGATCGATTGATCAATACGGACGGTGAGATCCACCTCCCGGTCAAGGCGCTTAGCCATCGATTGCGTAATCGCATGCGCATACTTTGCTGAGAGCTTGAATGCCGAGACGACTTCGACCGGGGTTTTGCCCGCCGCCTCGCGCCGTTGCTCTTCGAACAACTCGGTGATATCCGGCACCAAAGCCAGACGCCCTTGGTATACCAGCACCTTGACGAAGTTACTGGCCGTACTTGAAAACGCCTCACCGCCGATGCTTACGATCAGCTCAACGAGCTTGGCGCGCTCGACCCGCGGATTGGCGATGATATCGGCCATGGCCGGATTCGCTACCACGGCGCGGAGCAACTGCAGCATCTCTGACCACTGCTCCGGTGCTCCTTCCTCCTGTGCCTGGCGGAAAGCCGCGATTGCATAAGGCCGCGCGGTGCTTCTGTCTGACATGTCCTCGCCCTAAAGCTGTGTGGCCAGCTGCTCGAGCACATCCTCGTTCGCCGCTGCATCGACTTCGCGCCTGAGCACCCGCTCGGCACCTTGGATTGCCAATGCCACGACCTGACGCCGTAGATCCTCCCGAGCGAGGTTAATTTGCTGCTCGATCTCCGAACGCGCCGACACAATGATGCGCTCACCCTCGGTGTGCGCGTCTACTTTCGCCGCGTCAATGATCTCGTCTGCCCGCCGTTGAGCGCTTGCGATAATCTCACTGGCCTGTTCCTTCGCCTCGCGCAGTGCTTCACGGGCGCGCTTGTCGGCCAACTCGAGATGATGCTCGCCACGCTCGGCCGCGGCGAGTCCGTCGGCGATCCGCTTCTTGCGCTCGTCCATGACACCCAGTAACGGGCCCCACAGCCAGCGCCTGAGTACCCATATCAGTGCCAGAAAGACAGCAATCTGGACGATCAGGGTTCCGGTAATGGCTACCATGATGCTCCCTATTCAAAACTTGCCGTATCGACTTATCAACCCGCGCCCGTCAGCTTTGCTACGGTGCTTATGAAAGTACCGACGAACGGGTTCGCGAATAGGAACCACATCGCTACACCAAACAGGATGAACGGGAAGGACTCCATCAGGCCGGCGAAGATGAACATGTTCACCATCAACGGACCACGCAATTCGGGCTGACGCGCGATCCCCTCAAGCGTCTTGGCACAGATCAGGCCCCAGCCGATGGCCGAACCCAGGCCTGCCGCGGCGAGCATGGCACCGACGCCGATGGCCGTGCCCGTAACGATTTGTGCGATAAGACTGGCATCCACTTTTGTTTACTCCTTGGTCATCGAGTCGAGATTATCGAATTGACCACCCCTGCGGCCGCAATCGTTGAAGCTCAGTGCTCCGCCGCCTGCTGGGCCATACCCAGGTAGACGATCGTAAGCACACCGAAAATAAACGCCTGCAAGGCGGCGATCAGAAGATCAAACAGGCTCCACAGCACTCCGGTCACAAAATGCGTCGGTGCCCACCAAAGCACGCTCGCCGAGAACGACTGCAGCGCGGAAAAGGTGAGCAACGCAAGCAGTGCAAAAATCAGCTCACCGGCGAACATGTTGCCGAACAGTCGCAGCGCCAGACTCACCGGCTTGGACAGATCGTCAATCAAGGTCGTTAGGATATTCGCGGGCCCACCGTACTTGCCGTAGGGATGAAACAACATCCGCTTGACATAGCCCACCGGTCCATTGGCCTTGAACTGATAGGCAACCATGAGCACAAACACCACGATCGCCATAGCGAACGGCACATCGAGCGTAGCCGTCGGAACATGGCGAAAATATACGGTCTCAACGCCGAAAAGCGCGCCGATACCGCCGGCAATGGAGGAGATCAGGTCGACCGGAATGAGATCCATCGCGTTCATCAGGAAGACCCAGATGAAAATAGTGATGGCCATGGCGCCCACATAATGGTTCGCCTTGGGGAAAGTCACCTGGATCTGCTCGTTGATGTATTCGATGATGAACTCCAGGGCGTACTGCACGCGCCCGGGGGTGCCTGCAGTCCAGCTACGGCGCATAAACCAGGCAAAAACGGCCAAGCCGACCGCGAAAAATCCCGAAACAATGATCACGTCAAGATTGAACGCACTGAAATCCACCAAACCACTAGGCGCATGCGTCTGCGGATTGCAGCCGATGCACCAGTTGATCAGGTGATGAGTGATGTATTCGCTGGAGCTCTCGCCGCCACCGCCTGCCATTGTCCCTGCAAGCCTCCCTCAAGCCCGGGTCTGTCCCCGGAGCAAACCCGCCGTGAAATAGTACGCAGCTTCAGCGCCGACAAACCCGGAAATCAACGCCAGCGGCGCAAGTTTGAGCACCGCCAGTGCGAGCGCAAAAGCTACCGTTACAAACAGCGCGCGCTCAAGCGTGCTCAAGTACAGCCCCGCAATACTCGCCCCGGGGCGTGAGGCGCGATGGACTCGCCACGCAAGCAGCAGCGCAACGACCATTGCGATCGCGCCGCCGTACAATACCGACCACACCGCCAATGGCGCGCGAATCCATAGGTAAAAGCCAAGCGCGATTGCGAGCGTTGCCACTGTCTGGATCACAATCAACCGCACGAGAACGTTGCGCATCGGTGCCTGTGGATACGGCACATGCGTCATCACATTGAACATCCAAAATATTGCCAGCAATGGCCCTAAAGCCAAGTAAACCGAAGCTGCCTCGGCTGATCGAATCTCTGCCTGACTTGCGGGCGCGAGTATACCGACCGTCCCAGTTCCTGGCAACTTTGCCGGCCACCGCCTGCAGGCGCATCAACCTTGCGCGCCACTCGCAAATGGCAAAAAGTCGAACGGAAATTACTTGATGCGCTCGAGAATCCCGTCTAACTCCTCAACGCTGTTGTACTGGATAACCATCCTTCCCTTACCCGTTTTACCGTGCTGAATTTGCACCGCGGCGCCCAGTCGTGATGCTAAGTCCTCCTGCAACCGCCGGATGTTGGGGTTGGTGCCCTTGGCCTTGGCCTTGGATGGCGATGGCTGTTCAAGCAAACGGCGCACGAGGGATTCAGTCTCCCGCACGGAGAGCCCCTTCCCTACAACACGACGGGCCGCTTCGATCTGACGCCGCGAGTCCAGAGCCAGCAGCGCGCGCCCATGTCCCATTTCAAGCTGGCCGTCGCCGATCAAGCCTTTGACCTCGTCGGCTAGCTCGAGCAGGCGCAGAAGATTGGATACGCTCGCGCGCGAACGACCGACGGAGTTTGCAACCTCCTGGTGGGTCATCCCAAACTCGTCGGTCAGCTGTTTCAGCGCGCTGGCCTCTTCAATGGGGTTGAGATCCTCGCGCTGAATGTTTTCAATCAAGGCCACGGCGACCACCGCCTTATCCGGCAAGTCGCGCACCAGCGCCGGTACATCGGCGACACCAGCGAGCTGAGCGGCACGCCAGCGCCGTTCGCCGGCGATGATCTCGTAACGCCCGTCGCGCTCGGGCCGTACCACGATGGGCTGGACCACCCCCTGCGCACGGATACTGTCGGCAAGCTCCTGCAAAGCGGCCGGATCGAAGCGGCTGCGCGGCTGATAGCGCCCGCGCTCGAGCAGATCCAGCGGTATATTGCGCAGCTCTCCGCGCCCCGCTAAGCCTTGCGGATCACCCTGCTCCGAGACGCTATTGAGCAAAGCATCCAGCCCGCGCCCCAATCCGCGGCGCTTGTTGGTCATGACTCAGACGTCCTCCTTGTCAGGGCGGCGTGCTCGGCGGCACCGTAGACTCTCGGCGCAGGATCTCACTCGCCAACGCCATATAAGCGATCGCGCCACGCGATGTCCGGTCGTACTGCAAAGCAGGCCTACCATGACTGGGCGCTTCTGCAAGCCGCACGTTACGTGGAATCAGGGTCCGATAGACCTTGTCCGCGAAATGCTGCATCAGCTGCGCCCCAACCTGGTTCGCCAGGTTATTGCGTGGATCAAACATCGTGCGCAGCAAACCCTCGATTTCGAGCTCCCTGTTCACACTGCGCTGCACTTGGCGAACGGTATCGAGCAGCGCGCTAAGCCCCTCTAGCGCATAGTATTCACATTGTATGGGAATGAGCACACGGTGCGCGGCCACCAAAGCGTTGAGCGTCAGAATGTTCAGCGATGGGGGGCAATCGATGAGGATGTAGGCATAATCGGCGAGCTTAGGCCGAAGCAGATCACGCAGGCGATACTCGCGTCCAGCGCTATCCATAAGCGCCACCTCTGCAGCCGTGAGATCGCCGTTGGCCGGTAACAGATCGTAGCCGGCCAGCTCGACTCGCTGCAGCGCAGCCTCGATGGGACGCTTATGCAAGAGAACATCGTAGTTGCTAACCTCCAGGCTGTCTTTGTCCAACCCGCTGCCGATGGTGGCGTTACCCTGCGGGTCCATATCCACCAACAGCACGCGGCGCCGGTTGGCGGCCAGAGAGGCAGCCAGATTGACGCAGGTCGTGGTCTTACCCACGCCACCCTTCTGGTTGGCGACCGCGATAATCCTCCCCATGCGCATCGACTCTACATCACAAGTTCACACCAGCGACAGACGGCTCGATAACAATGACGTGGCGTTGCGCAGTCAACCCCGGCACATCGAGCCGCTGACACCGCCATGAAACACCTTCCCCGGCAAGGCGCTGCAGCTCATTGGTAGGCTCGCGCGCTTTCATCGCCAGCACCCGCCCGCCGACCGCCAGCAAAGGTCGCGCAATCCGCAACAAGCCCAATAGATCGGCGAAAGCACGGGCAATGACCGTGTCAAACAGCACCGCCGGGCGGAATTCCTCGGCCCGAGCTTGCACCACCGTCACGTTGGCAAGCCCGAGCTCAAGCACCGCTTGGCGCAGAAAGCGCACTTTCTTGCCGTTACTATCGAGCAGCACCACCATCCGCTGTGGGTTCGCAAGCGCTAAAGGTATCCCAGGCAATCCGCCACCGGAACCGATGTCGAGCAAGCGAGCGCCCCTAACATAGGGGTGCACTGCAAGGCTGTCCAGTAGATGGCGGGCAACCATGTCCGCCCCCGCACGGACTGCCGTCAGATTAAACACCCGGTTCCAGCGCTCCAGCAGCTCGAGATATTCCAACTGCCTTTCGATCAAATCGACGCCGGCCTGCGGCAGCAACTGCACCAGCCCCTGTTCCAAGCGCTGGCGAATGTGCCCATTCATGCCTGAGCTTGAGAACCGTGCCGCCCGCGCCACCCCAAAGCCTCGCCTACCAGCGCCATCGGTCCCGTCTCCGAGCGCGAGTAACTGACCGAGCTCACACGACCTTTTTCACATTGACTTGCTTGGTCTCGGTCTTCTCGATGCGCCGTATGATCAACCATTGCTGCAGGATGGACAAACTATTGTTCACCGTATAGTAGAGCACGAGTCCTGCCGGGAAGAAGAGAAAGAAACCGGTGAACACTATTGGCATAAATAACATGATCTTCTGTTGGATTGGATCCATGGGCATGGGATTGAGGCGCTGCTGCGCCAGCATGGTCAGCCCCATGATAATCGGCAGCACATAATATGGATCTGGCGCCGATAGATCATTGAGCCACAGCATGAAAGGTGCCTGCCGCAGCTCCACACTTTCCAACAACACCCAGTACAACGCGATAAATACAGGAATCTGGATTACGATCGGCAGACAACCCCCGAGCGGATTCACCTTCTCCCGCTTGTAGAGGTCCATCAACTCTTGGTTCATACGCTGGCGGTCATCGCCAAATCGTTCCTTGAGCTGCTGCATGCGCGGCTGCAGTTTGCGCATGCGCGCCATGGACCGGTAGCTCGCCTCAGAGGGCTTATAGAACACCAGCTTGATCAAGACCGTGAGAAGAATTATGGCCCAGCCCCAGTTACCCACGACGGAGTGAATCCAGGATAGGACGATGAACATGGGCCGCGCGATAACGGTGAAGATCCCATAGTCTACCGTCAGCTCGAGACCGGTGGTTACGCTCGCCAGCCGTTGCTGATCTTTGGGGCCAAGGTAGAGCCGACTCTGGAACTTACCGCTCTGGCCAGGCTGAATTGTCTGCCACGGAGAGCTCATACCCAGAATAAACTGGTCTTGGCCAGTGTTTACAAGACGGCTGTAATAGCGCTCTGTCTTCCCGGAAGGTGGCACCCAGGCCGCGAGAAAGTAATGCTGAACCATAGCGGCCCAGCCGTTTTTAATAACACGATTGACCGGCTGCTCCCGCATGTCGTCGAAGGAAATTTTTTGATACTTCTCCTCCGGGCTGTAGATCACCCCGCCCGTATAAGTCACCTGCTGGGCAAAACCGCTCTTTTGGACTGTCCCGCCTCTGAGCAGCTGAACGTATTGGTAAGCAGACCAAGGTGCGCCACTGTTATTACGCACCTCCTGCTCCATGTGGATAACGTATTCGCCGCGGTGGAAAATGTAGCGCCGCGTCACTGTGACACCGTTCGCACCCTTCCATGTCAACGGCACCACCAGCTTCTGCTCACCCGCGGCGAGCCGATACGCGTTTTTTTTCGTCTGAAACTCTGGTCGGGTATTCGGTGCTGGCCCCTCCTTCGCTTTCAGCCCTACCTGAGCGACGAACAGCGGCTGTCCCTGATCGCGCAGTAAGACATAAGGTGCCGGGTTATTTGTCGAGACATCGTGCCTGAGGAGCTTCGCGGAGCGGATATCTCCACCGGAGGTGCTGATCTCGATATTGAACAGGTCAGTGACCACCCGGATGGGCTCACCCGGCTCCAGCAGGCCTCCCTGCTGGCGTAATTCGGTGGGCGTGTTTCCCGCGACCTCTCCGGTCTGCGCCGGCGCGCCGGTTTGTTCACTGCGTTGGGGTATCGGGCGCCTGCCGTAGTCTTCCTGCCAAGCGCTCCAGAGCAGAAACAAGACGGCGCCAAGCGCAAGGAAGAGAAAGAGCCTTTGGTTCTCCATTACGGATCATCCATCGGAACTCGAGGCGGCACAGGATCGAAACCACCGACGCGCCATGGATGGCAACGCAACACCCGCTGCACCCCAAAATAGCAGCCACGGCCCACGCCGTGCACCCGGACTGCCTCTATAGTGTAGTGTGAGCAACTCGGATAATACCGACAGCGCGGCCCAATCAACGGACTCACCAGCAGCTGATAACAGCGTAGCAAACCAATCACGGGCGTTCGCATCGCTGGCTCACCTGTTGCCATAGCTGGCACAAGGACCTGTTCAGCAGTGCACCCGGAGCCGCACGGGTAGGAGGCTTGGCGATCACGACCAAGTCCTTACCGGCAACCTCCCGTTGGTGGAGACGGAATGCCTCGCGAATTCCGCGCTTGATGCGGTTTCTAACGACAGCCGAAGCCGCTGTCCTCTTGGAGACAGCCAAGCCAAGCCGGGCTCGGCCCGATTCGTTTTGTATTACCAATACGGTGAAGTAGCGATCGGCTACGCGCTTGGCACCCTCGAACACTCGCGCGTACTCGGTCGGCCGAGTCAGACGCGCCGCACGTGGATAGTTGTCGAGTTGAGATCGCACCCGCCATTCAACCTAGGGTGTCAAACGCGCTCGACCCTTCGCACGTCGCCGCGCCAGCACCTGACGGCCGCCCTTGGTCGCCATGCGCGCCCGAAAACCATGGGTGCGCTTGCGCCGAATCACACTGGGTTGAAAAGTCCGCTTCATGACCGTATTCGTCCTGCGGCGATATTGTCATCGATCAAAGCTCAAGCCAAGAAAACCAAGCCGGCGAATGTACTGCGAAACACCCTAGCTGTCAATTTTTCCGCGGCTGCGACTGGCCATGGATTACCTCATCGCTAGGGTATAGACTCCTGGGTCTATACGGATCCAGTCGCCTCTCTGTCATTGCCCGAAGAGGTATCGTGCGTGGCCAATTCGCTGTGGAAGGGATGTTTGCGCAGCCTGGAACGAGAGGTCCCCGATCAACAGCTCAACACCTGGATACGGCCATTACAGGCACAGGAGGAAGGCGACAAGCTACGTCTGTTCGCCCCCAATCGCTTTGTGCGCGACTGGGTGCGCGATCATTTCGCCGAGCGGATTGAGGAACTGCTGGCCGGCCAAT
This sequence comes from Nitrococcus sp., assembly GCA_030452365.1. Taxonomy (GTDB): domain Bacteria; phylum Pseudomonadota; class Gammaproteobacteria; order Nitrococcales; family Nitrococcaceae; genus Nitrococcus. The sequence continues at coordinate 1,306 of JAKDMK010000059.1, read as the reverse complement.
GTCCCGGCTGCCCGCCGCAGCTACGGCTCGAGATCGGAACCCACTTGACATCGGCACCTATAACCGCCGTCCACGCGCCGCCAAGTACGCGCACTGTGGGTCCATCACCGAGGCTGCTGAATCCCAATTTTACCTTCGAAACCTTCGTCGAGGGAAAATCTAATCAGCTCGCGCGGGCCGCAAGCACCCAGTTGGTCGAGAATCCGGGCACGGCCTACAATCCGCTGTTCATCTACGGTGGCGTAGGGCTTGGCAAAACTCACCTGATGCATGCCATCGGCAATGCCTTACTAGAGCGTTTACCCAACGCCGAGGTGCTCTACATACACTCAGAGCGCTTCGTCGGCGATATGGTGAAGGCACTGCAGCATAATGCGATCAATGAGTTCAAGCGCTACTACCGCAACCTCAACGCCTTGCTGATCGACGATATCCAATTCTTCGCAGGCAAGGAACGCTCACAGGAGGAGTTCTTCCATACCTTTAATGCGCTCTTGGAGGGGCAACAACAGATCGTCATGTCCTCCGACCGCTATCCCAAGGAGGTACATGGCCTTGAGGAACGCTTGAAGTCCCGCTTTGGTTGGGGGCTAACGGTAGCCATTGAGCCTCCGGAGCTGGAAACGCGCGCCGCGATCCTAATGACTAAGGCTAACTTTGAAGGCATTGAGCTGCCAGACGAGGTGGCCTTCTTCATCGCCAAGCGCATTCGTTCAAATGTCCGCGAATTGGAAGGAGCACTGCGCAGAGTCATCGCCAATTCCCACTTTACAGGCGAGCCTATTACCGTCGAGTTCACCAAAGCGGCCCTACGAGACCTTCTCGCATTGCATGACAGACTCGTAACTATCGAGAACATCCAAAAGACAGTCGCTGAGTATTACAAGATTCGGCTGCTTGATCTGCTCTCTAAGCGCCGCAGCCGATCCATTACACGTCCGCGGCAAATTGCAATGGCTCTTGCCAAGGCCCTGACCAATCACAGCTTGCCCGAAATCGGTGATGCGTTCGGTGGGCGTGACCACACCACGGTGTTACATGCCTGCCGCAAGGTGGCCCAACTGATGGAAGCCGATGTACGACTCGCCGAAGACTACAGCAACCTGTTGCGGACCCTTTCAGCATGATGTGGATAACCTGTGTTGTGAAATCAACGCGCGAGCCCCAAGCTAGTTATCCACAGGATATCCTCGGTGCCGGCACAAAAGGTGAGCAAGCCTATCCCCATCGATTTTAGACATAAGTATATAGAACAAATAGAAAAATTTAAGTTATTCAGATCAGGCTGCGTTGCCATTAACAATAG
>JAKDMK010000323.1 GCA_030452365.1 Nitrococcus sp. | reverse complement strand
CTTGCCGATGAGGTGTGCCGCGCCGTCGTCGCTGTCGTAGTCGCGCTGCGTGCGGGTGTCCAGAAAGATCGTCGGCGGGTCGGTCGGCACGTGAAAGCACCAGCGATCGAATGACCACAGGGTTTCCTCAAAAGTGCCTGCATCCACCGCGCCGCGCCGGCTCAGAAAGCCGCTCACCGTGTCCTTGAAGGGTTGATCGAAACAGTCAGGGTCATTGCCCCAGCCTTGAAACGCCCAATAAGCCGCCAGCGCATTGGCGACCAACCGGCGTCCCGTCGGGCTTTTATAAACACCGTCGCGCCAAGCCGCCGTGAGATTCCAGTCATCGCTGACGTCGTGGTCGTCGAAGATCATGTAGGTGGGCGTGTTGGCCAGCACCCGCCGAACACAAGGCAATGCCGCGCGCGCCACGGCGAGATTCTTTGCCTCGGCGGCGTATTTGCGTCTCTGGCTGATGATTTTCGGGCCCACGAGCCCGCGTGACGAGGGAATGACTTTGACGGCGCGCGGCAGGGCCGCGGGCCAGTGATCTGGGTTCCAGGCGAGAAGATGCATCGCGGCGAACTCGCCGAAACTCATCAGGTGATTGCCGAGTGTGGTGGAGGTGAGCCCGGCCGCCTCGGCCAGCTCCTCCCGGCCGTAGACGCCAAGCTCCGAGAGCTTGGGCGTGCCCGGAACGGACATATCGTCGTCTTCTCCCATGAGCTCGCAAGCCAAACGGCTCAACTGCCCAATGAGCGGTCCGGCGACGTCGTCCCCATAGATCTGGTCGCCGGTTAGGTATAAGCCGCTTGGGCGCTGCGCGGTATCTTCTGCATGGCGCGCGAGCACGCCGTCGGCGGCAGAGAGCGCGTCTTCGCCGTTGCCGTGCAACAATCGGCAGGAGCCGTGCAGGAGGTGTAGCGGCACGCCCTTCGCCGTCAGAAAGAAACTCGGCAGCGGCAGATCGCTGTAGGCAATGCCATCCGGCGCGCCCAGCAGCCCCAGATCACGCAAGCGTTGTCCGCTACTGCCTCCCTCTTCCAACAGCTCGATGTCGTAGCCGAGTAACCGCTCGATGGGGAATGCGCCGCTGTCGGGCACCGCTTGTATCAGGTGGACAAAGAGGCGCGCTCCGAGCTGTATCCGCTCGGAATTGCCAGCGCCGAGGCGCGCGCCGAGCTTCGAATCCTCGCCCAGTTCGAAGATCTCGGCTCGCGCACGAACCGGCCTGCCGGTCGCAAGCCAGATGCATACGCGTTCGGGCTCCGTGCGGCGAAGTATCGGGCCTGCCAACAACATGGTCATAACTGTTTGTCCCCCGCGATGCCTGAAAGTGCGGTAAGCCTCTGCGATCCTCTCTTACCACCGGCACTCAGTAAAGCAAGCGTGCGCATGCAACTATCTTGCGATAACGCGGTCTGTATGTGAGCTACGGTAGCTCTTTAGCGCCTGTTTTACACCGATGCGCCACCCGTTCCATCCATATCCTGCAAGGCGGACCACTATGATCACCGCAAGCCGCGCCCGTCGAGTCCTCTATGGGTTACCCGCGCCGTTGGGCGCCACCTGGGACGGTGAGGGCACCAACTTTGCGCTTTTCTCCGCGCACGCCGAGAAGGTGGAGCTCTGCCTTTTTCATCCCACCGAACACCATGAAGTCGAGCGCATCCTGCTGCCGGAATATACCAATGAGATCTGGCACGGTTACTTGCCGGAAGTCGGGCCCGGCACGCTCTACGGCTATCGCGTGCACGGCCGCTACGAGCCCGACAACGGTCATCGGTTCAATCCCAACAAATTGGTGCTCGATCCTTACGCCAAGGCGTTCGTGGGTGAACTGGAGTGGTCGAAGGCGCACTTCGGCTACGAGCTGGGATCGGATAAAAAAGATCTCTCTTTCGACAAGCGTGACAGCGCCCCCGGCATGCCCAAATGCCAGGTCATCGACCCCTCCTTTGACTGGACGGGAGATGAGCGCCCGCACGTGCCGTGGGAGCGGACCATCTTCTATGAAACGCATGTGCGTGGCTACACCATGCGCCATCCGGCGGTGCCACCCGAGCTGCAAGGCAACTTCAAAGGACTGGGCCAACAAGCGGTAGTGGACTACATCAAAAGCCTCGGCGTCACCTCGATCGAGCTGCTGCCGATCCACGCCTTTGTTCAGGACCAGCCGCTGTTGGACAAGGGCTTGAGCAACTACTGGGGCTACAACTCGATCGGCTTTTTCGCGCCGGAACAGCGCTACCTCGGGCCGGGCGGGGTGGACTCGTTCAAGGAGATGGTGATGCGCTTCCATGAGGCCGGCATCGAGGTGATCCTCGACGTGGTCTACAACCACACCGCGGAGGGCAATGAGCTCGGGCCGACATTGTGCTTCAAAGGGATAGACAACGCCTCGTATTACCGGCTGTTGCCGGATCAGCAGCGCTATTACATCAACGACACCGGCACCGGCAACACCATTAACACCAGCCATCCGCGCGTGCTGCAGATGGTGATGGATTCGCTGCGCTACTGGGTCGTGGAGATGCACGTCGATGGCTTTCGCTTCGATCTCGGCACCATCCTCGGGCGCGAGAAGGACGGGTTCAATCCGCGCGGGGGGTTCTTCGATGCCATGGGCCAGGATCCGGTGCTGGCGCATGTAAAGCTCATCGGCGAGCCGTGGGATATCGGCCCCGGCGGCTACCAAGTCGGGCGTTTCCCGCCGGGTTGGGCGGAATGGAATGGCAAGTACCGCGATACGGTGCGCAGCTACTGGAAGGGGGATGAAGGGCTGATCCAAGACTTCGCCGCGCGCATTACGGGCTCGGGCGACATGTACGACCGGCACGGCCGGCGCCCCTGGTCCAGCGTCAACTTCATCACCGCGCACGACGGCTTCACCCTGAATGATCTCGTCTCCTACAACGACAAGCACAACGAGGCCAATGGCGAGAACAACCAGGACGGCAGCAACGACGACCGGAGCTGGAACTGCGGCGCCGAGGGGCCAACCGATGACCCCGAGATCAAGGCACTACGGGAGCGACAAAAGCGCAACCTGCTAGCGACCCTCTTGCTCTCGCACGGCACACCGATGCTGCTCGCGGGTGATGAATTCGGCCAGACGCAAGGCGGCAATAATAATACCTACTGCCAGGATAACGAGATCACCTGGTTGAACTGGGAGGACATCGACGACGCTGACCAGGCGCTCACCGAGTTCGTGCGCCAGGCGATCGAGCTGCGCGGCGATCAGCCGCTTTTGCACCGGTATAGTTTTCGCGACGGCATGATCATCCGCTGGATCAATCCCTCGGGCGAGGACCAGACCGAGGCACAGTGGCGCGATGCCGGCGCGCGCTGCATTGGCCTGCTGCTCGAGCGCGGCGAAGAGGCAGCGTATGCAATCGAGCACAGCGAGCGCACGCTGCTGGCCGTGTTCAATGCACACCACGCTGCAGTCGCGTTCAAGCTTCCCGACAGCGAAGATGGCTCGCACTGGCATCGCCTGTTGAATACCAACAGCAGCGACATCACTGCGCAAGATGTGACGCACGACAGTGGCGAGGCGATTGAGATCCCGGGCCGTTCACTGCTCCTCTTGGGGCTGGCGGAGTCGGAATGAGCCCAGGCTGACAACGGAGTTTGCCGAGGCATTGGTCAGCTCGGGTCGGTGCGCTCTGGCGGGGCCGTCGGCGGCAAGGAGGCCGCCGTCGAGCCTACAGGGAGGTATTCACGGCGTGT
>JAKDMK010000322.1 GCA_030452365.1 Nitrococcus sp. | reverse complement strand
CTTCCGCCTGGGTAACTACTCACCCCTCGTCATCCTGCGCGCAGCGAAGCGGCGTTGCAGGATCCAACGATCCGATTCTGCGACTCCGTCTTACGGACCCGCGCAGAATGACAGCGCGTTCTGCACTTTTTTCAACTCGTTCAGCTTTGGAAATCGACGCTTCCTGTAGAATCCCGCTATGCGGGTCGAATGCAGCCCGCCGGGCAAATGGATGAAAGTGAAGGCTTGTGGAGAGCATTCGGCGCATTACAGCTGATCGGCCTAATGCGCCCTACGGCAACTGGTGCTAGCGGCCTTCTGGGTAAGAATCAGGACTCTGTGTCACGCCCCGGGTGGTTGCGAGCCCTTCCTGTCGGCATGTCCGAGATCCTTGCCGGGGGCTATTTGGTCTCGGACGAGTTGCTTTAGTTCAGTAATTTCCGGGAAGCGCCCCGCCTCTTTGCGTGACCAAACGCACGTACCGTTAGCAATTACCTCGAAGATGCCACCCGCTTCCGGCTGTAATGTTAATTCTGTTATTTCTTGCTCAAAAGTTGTAAGTAGCTCCTGTGCCATCCAGGTTGCCCGAAGCAACCAGCGACATTGGGTGCAGTAACGTATTGTGACTTTATTATCCACCATGAGGCCCTTCAGCGTGCGGGCCGGCGGCACTATCCCGCAAAAATGAGAGCACTTCAATCATCAGATCGTTTATGGGAGGACATTTCTCGTCTGCGGCCGTTAGAATTGCTGTTTCTGATTGCACATATTGAGCTGACGAGAGTTCTGCTCGGCAGTGCTCGACAAGCTCTCGGGCCGATTCCGGCGTGGTCTCCAAATGGAACTGGAGACCGATAACACGTTTACCGAGCTGGAATGCTTGATTCTTGCAAGCATCGCTTTGCGCCAAGCGAATCGATCCCGCCGGCAGATCGAAAGTTTCTCCGTGCCAGTGAAAAGCTTCGATTACGGCTGGAAAACGGAAACACGCGGGGTTGTCTATCGGCACGGCATGCACGGGAAACCAGCCGATCTCCTTGCAATGGTTTGGATACACCCGTGCGCCCATTGCGCTGGCAATGAGTTGCGCCCCGAGGCAAATCCCCAAGGCTGGCTTGCCGGCCTCAACTGCGCTACGAATGAACTGCTTCTCTTGAGCAAGCCAAGGAAACTCATCCTCGTCGTTTACGCTCATCGGACCGCCCATGACGACGAGGAAGTCTATGTCATTGAGATCGGGCAACCGAGTCGATTCAAAGAACCGTGTATCGGTGATCACGTAGCCCGCTCCTGTGAGCCAGGGCTCAATGCTGCCGAGACCTTCGAAAGGAACGTGTTGCAAGTAGTGGGCGTGCATACCTTATCCCTTAAATGGTGAGCGGATAGAACTGCCACTCACGCGCTGCCCCCTTTAGGCGCGATCCGAAGCAATCGGCTCAGCCGCAGCTCAGCGGTGGAGCCCCCGTCAATGTAGCAAGACAATGGTATCCATCGACCACTTAATTCCGATAGGATCGCGCAGTCAAGGTGAATCCGGGCGGCACAGGCGATGGCAGTAAAGAAACCCGCGGCAAGCAAGAAAAAGACCCGGCCGGCTTCGATCGGCGAGGGCTGGCGGACTACGGATGCGGACGAGATCGAGCGCCGCCGCCAGCGAGCGCAGTCGGAGGGCCTGCGGGTGCGTGCAGATGCGCCCGCCGGCGCCCATTTCGCCGCCTATTGCGTGCAATCGGACAAGGGGCGCGGCTACCGAGTGGAGTTTCGCTCTCAGGAGCAGCCTATCAACTCCTGCGACTGCCCTGATTACGAGGTCAACGGCCTCGGTACCTGCAAGCATATCGAGGCGGTGTGTCAGCATCTGCGGGGCAAACGCAAGCCAGAGCCGCGGGCCGGTACCGAGGTCTACCTTGACCGTAGCGATCAGCACGGAAATGGCCCAACAGTGCGCGTGCTGTGGGCGCATCGACAGCGTGCCGATGACGACGTCCGCCAAGTGGTGGAGGCGTTCTTCGGCGCCGCCGATCTCCTGATCGGCGAACCGGCCGATGCCATCCCGGCGCTTGCCCGCGCGCTGCGCGAGGCGCGGCTGGGGCCCGACCGGGTCCGGCTCTCCGAGCACATCACACCGTGGGTCGAACGCCTGCAGCGCCAGCGTCGCCAGGAGGACGACCGAAAGCACTTCCTCGCCGATGTCGCCGCCGGCAAGCGCGATCTCGACGTCGTCCACTTCCCGCTCTACGCCTACCAGCAGGAGGGCATGCTGCACCTCGCCTTCAGCGGCCGCGCCATCCTGGCGGACGAGATGGGGCTGGGCAAGACCGTGCAGGCGGTGGCCGCCTGCGAGCTGCTACGCCGGCTCCAGGGAGTCGAGCGCGTGCTGGTGGTCAGCCCGGTCTCCGTGAAGACCGAGTGGGAGGAGCAGATCGCCCGATTCACCGATCTTCCAGCGCAGGTAATCCGCGGGCGGCGCCAGGACCGGCTGCACCAGTACCGTCAGCCCGCCTTCTTCAATCTGGTCAACTACGAGCAGATCCGCTACGACGGCGAGGACATCCAGCGCCTGCTGATGCCGGAGATCATCGTTCTGGATGAGGCCCAGCGCATCAAGAATTGGCAAACCAAGACCGCCGAGGCGGTCAAGCGCCTGTCGAGTCCGTATGCCTTCGTGCTGACGGGAACACCGCTGGAGAACCGCATCGACGAGATCTATTCCATCGCCCAGGTCGTGGACCCCCACCTGTTCGGGCCTCTGTTCCGCTTCAACCGCGATTTCCATAATCTCGACGAGAAGGGTCGACCGGTAGGCTACAAGAACCTGGATGCACTGCATCGGCGCCTGCGGCCCGTGCTGCTGCGCCGGCGCAAGGCGGATGTCGAGGATGAGCTGCCCGAGCGCACGGTCAACACCTACTTCGTACCCATGCACGAGGAGCAACGTACGCGCTACGAGGAATACAGCGCCGAGGTTGCGCGCCTCGCGCACAAGGCACGCAAGCGGCCCTTGACCCCGGCCGAGTTCCAGCGCCTCCAGCAGCAGCTCGCCTGCATGCGCATGCTCTGCGACACGCCCTATATCCTGGACCAGGATTGCCGGGTATCCCCCAAGTTGGAGGAGCTCGGTCGGATCCTCGACGATCAGCTCGCCGATCCCGAAAACAAGATCGTCATCTTCTCGGAGTGGACGCGCATGCTTGAGCTGGTACGCGAGCATGTGGTGACGGCCGGCATCGGCTTCGCATTGCACACGGGACAGGTGCCACAGGATCGGCGCCGTGACGAGATCAACCGCTTCAAGCAGGATCCGGCCTGCCGCATCCTGCTCAGCAGCGACGCGGGTGCCACCGGCCTCAACCTCCAGGCCGCCAACATCGTGATCAACATCGACCTGCCCTGGAATCCGGCCCGCCTCGAGCAACGCATCGCGCGCGCCTGGCGCAAGCATCAGCGTCGCCACGTGAGCGTAGTCAACCTGGTCTGCGAAAACAGTATCGAGCATCGCATCCTGCATCTGCTTGAGCAGAAGCGCGCGCTTGCCGAAGGTGTGCTGGATGGGACGGGCGAGACCGAAATGGAGCTCCCCTCCGGCCGCAAGATGCTCATCGAACGGCTGGAATCGCTGATGGGAACCCGGCTCGCGGTTCAGGAGCCGGCCGCGGGAGAAGCGCCGCCGCTGGCACCGGCTCTGGAGGATCTGCCGCGCGAGCTGGAAGCGCGCCAACCACAATGCTTGCAGGCCATG
>JAKDMK010000321.1 GCA_030452365.1 Nitrococcus sp. | reverse complement strand
CTGCTGATCGATCAGGTCACATAGGCAGTGGGCCAGCACGAGGTGGACCTCCTGGATACGGGAGGCCGCTTGTGCCGGCACCCGGATCTCGATATCTTGCGCCTGCAGCAGTCGACCGGCCGCGCCGCCGTCGCGCCCAGTCAACGCCACAATGCGCATTTTGCATTGCTGAGCGGATTGGATCGCGGTTGCGATATTCGCGCTATTGCCGCTTGTGCTCAGGGCGAAGAGCACATCGCCGGGCCGGCCGATCGCCCGAATCTGCTTGGCGAATACCTCGCTGTAGTCGTAGTCATTAGCGATCGAGGTCAGAGTAGAGCTGTCGGTGGTGAGCGCGATTGCCGGCAGCCCAGGTCGCTCGATTTCGAAGCGATTGAGCAGCTCGGAGGAGAAATGTTGCGCTGCTGCTGCTGAGCCTCCGTTGCCGCAGCACAGGATTTTACCGTCTTCCCGCAGGCAACGCGCCATGCTCTCCGCCGCCTGCACAATGGCCGGGATCGATCGATCCAGCGCCATCTGCAGCGCCTGAATACTGTCGCGGAAGTGCTGAGCAACTCTTTCATGCACTTGCATGCACATCGTCTCCCCTGTTCACGCCGTCACTTGGAAGGCATCGCGTATCCACTCGATGCGGCCCTGACCATCTAGCGCGACGACATCGAAGCGGCAGGCGGCGTTCGGAGCATGTATCAAAAGATAGTAACGGGCAGCGGCAATCACTCGGTGGCGCTTCCTCGCGGTGATGCTCTCTAACGCCCCACCGAAGCGCTGCGTTGCGCGTTGGCGCACTTCGATGAACACGATGCTGCCAGCCTCCTCCATGATGAGGTCGATCTCTCCCTGTCGGGTACTAAAATTGCGCCAGAGGCAGTGCAGACCGCGGCGGCGCAGGAACTCAAGCGCTACCGCTTCGGCTTGTTTGCCGAGCGCGCGGGGGTTAGTCATAGTTGCTTGGTGGTGTCGGCTGGGTGCGCGGGCGGGGGCGAGTAGCAAGCGGTTGCAGCAGCCCGTCGATGAAGTGAGCCGGTTTGAGCTCGCGGTGGATAACTCCGCTCGCGTCCATCGTAAGCTGACCGGTGCGGCCCTCGATCTGCAACCCGCTATTACTGTGCAGCAGCGCGATTAACGCGGTAAGTCGGTAGGCGTCCATGCCCAATGCGTAGAGTCGGGCGTAGTGCTGTGTGCTCTGCGGCCAGAGCCGGGCCATTTGATCGCGGGAGAGCGGACCAGCGGTGGCTGCATCAGGCTTTGGTATGAGCCAGGGTATTTCGGCCAGCAGCAAACCATTCATGTCTTGGTCCGCGGCGGGCTGGGGTGTTCCCTCGTAGGCTTGCGCGGTGGCGATGACCGGCACACCCATGCCATAGTTAAAGCTGATCTGCGGGCGTATGAGCCGGGCTTCCCGGGGGAAGGCGCCGATGAAGATGCAATCCATGTCCTGTCGGCGGTGCGGCCGGAAATCAATACGCCGCTTCAAAAATGCCCGCAGCTGTTTGTAGCGGCGTACGCTGACATCGAGATTGAACAGCGCCTCAAGTGGCTCACCGAAGTCACTTTCTTGGGGTGCATAGTATGCGATTTCGAGTACACGCCCGCCCAAGGACTGGAACCGCTCTCGAAAGGCCTGCGCCACCCGATCCCCCCACTCGCTGGTCTGGGTGAGGATTACCGCGCTCCGACAATCTCGCTGCCATGCGAGCTCGGCTGCTGCGAAAGCATCATCCTCCGGCGCCAGGCCGAATTGGTAGAGTCCTTGAATACTCGCAGTGGAGCTGGGCAGCGTGTTCAGCCCCAGGATCGGAGTCGGCGCAAAATCCAGCACGGTGAGCCGCTGTAGGGCGACCTTGGTGAGCGGTCCCACCACTATTTGCGCGCCCCCCGTGACCGCATCATGGTAGGCGCTCAGGCTATTCACGTTGGAATCCGCGATATCATAGACTCGAAGGTCGGGCCTTTGTTGCGGCGGATCCTGATAGTAGGCCGCCATGAAACCATGCTCGACAGCGCGGCCTACTGCGGTCAGTGGTCCCGAGAGCGGCAGCAGCAGGGCGATCGCATTGGGTCGCTGCACTGACTGCTTGGCCGCGGTCAGCACGGTGGCAAGGAATGGTCCGGCGCCCGGGTGACTCGGGTAGCGCCTTTGCCACGCGTGTAGCGCGGTTGTCAGCGCTTGTGCATCGGCCTGCCGAGTGCGATAAAAATAGGCGAGCTCGAGCCAACCGCCGAAGCGGTCGGGGATGGGAGGAATTAGCCTAACGAGCTCTTGCATGGGAATAGCGAGTAGGGCGGACCACAGCGCCTGTTGATTGGCTTGGCGGCTCGATGGTTTGCGCAGGAGCGTGCTGCGTTGATCCCGTAAGCGTGCCGCAGCGAGCGGATGTCCTGCGGCTAGACGCGCATCGGCCTCCACCTCCAGCCAGGCGGCACGAAGTGCCTCTGGCATGGCTGCTGGCCGTTGGCTTAGAGTGGCTAAGGCACCAGCGCTATCGCCGGCAGCGAGCGCAAGACGCGCTTGGACGATACGACGCAACGCCGCACTCGACGGGGGCAATTCGCGGCCCCGCATTTGCTTTAAAATGGCGCGTGCACGTTTGGGCTCGTTCAGATCGAGATAAAGGATCGCTGCCCGCAACCGCAACTCTTCTTGCTTCGGCGATTGGGCGCCGGCCGCCGCCTGCTCGAGAAGCGCCGCACTGCGGGCCAAGTCGTTGCTGGCTTGTGCCGCCTCGGCTTGCCGAAGGAGCGCCTCCATGGCCGCGGGTGAGGCGGTTGGGCCACTTGGCGATAGTATGCATCCGGCTAGCGGCAGTACCACGGCGAAGGCTAATAGGAGGCGGGCCATCGGAGCGAGCTGCGTCGGGGTCATCCGTTTGGTAATTTTCACATCAGCCAGATTCCATGGACGGGGATCCGCTCAAACCCGCCGTTAATCCCTAATCGAACACGCAAGTATCCGCATGCAAGAACGAGCCTGTCAATCCAAGTCCGGGGTGTTACATATCGTTGCCACACCGATCGGCAATTTGGGTGACATTACTCGACGTGCCGTCGATGTATTGCGACGGGTTGATGTTATCGCGGCTGAGGATACACGGCACACACGCCGGTTGCTCGCCCACGTTGGGATCAATAGACCGCTGGTCAGTCTGCATGAGCACAATGAAGCGCAACGCCTCGTTGGGCTTCTCGCTCGACTGGAGGCGGGTGAGTCGATCGCGTTGGTCAGTGACGCTGGAACCCCGCTGATTAGCGACCCCGGCTTCCGTGTGGTTCAGGAAGCCCAGCGTAGAGGACTAACTGTTGTGCCCATCCCGGGCGCGTGCAGCATCATCGCCGCCCTCTCGGTCGCGGGTTTGCCCACGGATCGCTTCGTCTTCGAGGGTTTTCTCCCGGCCCGCGCCAGTGCACGCCAGCGCCATCTGCAGAGCCTACGCTTGGAGCCACGGACTTTGGTATTCCTGGAATCGTGTCATCGGATCGTCGCGGCCTTGCACGATCTCATGGCCGCGCTCGGTGCCACGCGCACGGCTACGCTCGCGCGCGAGCTGACCAAGTGCTACGAGACGGTGCGACTCGATACGTTGGCTGGACTGGCGGACTGGGTAACGAGCGAGGCCGAGCAGGCAAGGGGTGAGTTGGTGCTCGTCGTGGCCGGGGCGAGCGCCGAGCCGCAGCGGCCGCGCGCGGCCGGCCGTGTCCCCGAGGCGGTGCTTGCGGCACT
>JAKDMK010000320.1 GCA_030452365.1 Nitrococcus sp. | reverse complement strand
CAACACGGTGGGCAAGTTCTATTGGAAGCCGTCGGTCGAGGCCCGGATGCGCGCGTTTCAGAGCGGCATCGAGCAGATGCTCTGGCCCGAGAAGCGCGACCAGGATCCGGTGCTCGGCGACAAAGTGCCCGGCCTGATTGATCGCACCACAGAGCAGAGCTACTTGACCATCCCGCACGGCTTCCTGCCCGAGCTTCTGGTGAAGCTGTTCGCGCCGTTCCGCGACCAGCTGCCGTGGCTGTTCACCCCCGAAGGCGACATCGAGATCGGCCCGATCCCCAAGGGCACGCCGGTGGGCCTGCTAGGCAACCTCGAGCTCTATCCGGACAAGGCCAATTGGCTGGAGGGGATCCTCCACCGTTACAAGCTCATCAAGCTAATAGTCCCGCTCGCGATCGATCTCCATGCGCTGCCCGAAAACGCAACCGACGCGCAGGCGCGCCGGGTCTTCGCCGACCTCGTCGATCCGCTTCTCGATCTGAACAAGTGTCCCGACTTCGTGGTCAATCGCGGCCACTACTTCGGCACCGATCTGAGCGATCAGGACAAGCTTGCCCTGATCGAATACCTGAAGACATTCTGAGGCCGGCGCGCCGATGGCTGCCAGCAGAGACGGCCCCGAGTACGACTATATCGTAGTCGGCTCTGGCGCCGGCGGCGGCACGGTCGCGGCCAGGCTCGCCGAGGCGGGACACAAGGTACTGCTTCTGGAGGCCGGCGGTGACCCCCGCGGCCTGAGCGGCGGCGTCCGGGGTGCGCCGGACGAGAACCGCCTACCCGACGATTACGACGTCCCGGCGTTCCATCCGTTCGCCTCGGAGAACGCGGCGATGCGCTGGGACTTCTTCGTACGGCACTACGACGACGACCAGGCGCAGCGGCGTGACCCCAAGTACCGCGGCGAACTGGACGGCCGCGCCGTCGATGGCGTGCTCTACCCGCGCGCGGGCACGCTTGGTGGCTGCACCGCGCACAATGCGATGATCCTGATGTACCCGCACGAGGCCGACTGGGACGGAATCGCGGCGCTGACAGGTGATCCCTCCTGGTCGGCCAAACGCATGCACGCCTACTTCCGCCGGCTCGAGAACTGCCATCACCGGCTGGTGCAACGCTGGCTGGCATGGCTCGGCATCGACCTCACCGGCCATGGCTGGCGCGGCTGGCTGCAGACCGAGAAGGCTATCCCAACGACCGCCCTGCGCGATGATCACTTAATGCACCTCACCGCGATCACCGCGGAGACGGTGCTCACCGACAAGCGCCGCTGGTGGCGCTCGCTGTTGCGCAGCTTCGGTGACCCCAACGATATCGACGTCATCCGCCGCAGCGCCGAGGGCCTGCGCTACACGCCACTCAGCACGCGCGATCATCGGCGGGTGGGTGCGCGCGAGCGGGTGCTCGCTACCGCGGCGCGGCACCCCGATCGGCTGGTGATTGAGCTCGACGCCCTCGCCACCAGGGTACTGCTCGACGAGCGCAACCGAGCGCTCGGGGTTGAGTATCTGAAAGGCGAGCGCCTCTACCGCGCCCACGCTCGGCCCAGCGAAGCTACCGGCGAGCGGCGCGAGGTGCGGGCACGCGAGGTGATCCTCGCCGGCGGCGCCTTCAACACGCCCCAGCTCCTGATGCTCTCGGGCATCGGACCGCGCGCCGGGATCGAGCGCTTCGGCATCCGCCATCGGGTGGATCTGCCGGGTGTCGGGCGCAACCTTCAGGATCGCTACGAGGTCTGCGTGCTTAACCGCATGCATTTCAAGCACTGGGAAAGCCTGGCGGGCGCTCGGTTCGCCAAGGGCGATCCGCTCTATCGCGCCTGGCTTGCGGGCCGCGACAGCCTGTACAACACCTGCGGCGCCGGCCTCGGCGTGATCAGGCGATCGACCCCCGAGCGGGCACTGCCGGATCTGTTCTGCATGCCCCTACTCGCCCGCTTCTTCGGTTATTATCCGGGCTATGCCCCCGCCATGCAGGACCGGCTCAATTATCTGAGCTGGTCGATCCTGAAGGCGCATACCGAGAACCGCGGCGGCGAGGTTTCGCTGCGCTCCGCCGATCCACGCGATCCGCCAAAGGTGACGTTCCGCTATTTCGAGGAGGGCAGCGACGGGGCGGCGCAGGACCTCGCCGCGGTGATCGAGGGCATCCGCTTCGTGCGCGGCATCACCGCGCAGCTGCGGGCGGAGGGGTTGATCGAGGAGGAGGAACTGCCCGGCGCGGCACTGCAGTCAGACGAGGAGCTCGGCGCGTTTGTGCGCGCCAACGCCTGGGGCCACCACGCCTCATGCAGCTGCCCGATCGGCCCGCGCGAAGCCAACGGTGTGCTGGACTCGGCTTTCCGCGTCCATGGCGTAACCGGCCTGCGCGTCGTCGACGCCTCGGTGTTCCCGCGCATCCCCGGCTTCTTTGTCGCGAGCGCGGTCTACATGATCGGCGAGAAAGCCGCCGATGTCATCCTCGCCGACGCCGCCACGCCGGCCACCGGCTAGGTCTCAGATCCCCGTAGAGGACAAATTCGCCCTGCGTTATCGACGGCCTTGCATCGCAGCCGGCAGGGTGATAATAAGCACATGGGGAACTGCCGCCATAAACGCTGGGCAGTGGAGTCAACGCCATGCTGTTCGTCACCAACCGCTTTCCCACACAAAGCATTCGCAGCCCTGTCCGCCGGTCACGGACATTTGCCTTCGATCTGAAGAACAACGCTCCCAGCAATTCTGTTTTCTTTTGCGAACGCATGGACGCGGGAAGCTGCATAGAGATCGGCAGCACCGAATTGCTGCGCCGCCTCAAGCAAAGCCGCTACCGTCAGATCCTGATCTTTATCCACGGCTTCTCCAACCTGCCGGATCGCGTATTCAAGGCGGCCGCGGAACTGCAGGCACTGTGCGACATCAGCAAGGCGGACGAAGCCCTGGTGCTGCCCGTTATCTGGCCCTGCGACGATGACGAGGGCGTCGTACAGGATTACTGGGATGATCAGAAATCCGCCGATGCAAGCGGGCCCTCGCTGGCGCGCGCCTTTAACCTATTTCTTGATTGGCGCAGTTCCGCGGACATCAACCCGCAGTCCGATCCTTGTCTTAAGCGTATCAACTTACTCGCGCATTCGATGGGCAATCGCGTTCTGCGTGCGACCCTGGCGGCGTGGAACCACGACGATCTCCCGGCGGGGGTGCCGCTGCTGTTCCGCAACACTTTCCTGGTGGCCGCCGATATCGTCAACGAGTCCCTGGAGCGCGGCAATGACGGCGCGCTCATCTGCGACGCCTCGCGCAACGTTACGGTTTACTTCGCTAGCGACGACTTGGCCCTGCGCGCCAGTAAGCTTGCCAATGTGCGCAACCAGGTCGCCTCGCGCCGGCTCGGCCATACCGGGCCGGAGGATATGGAAAAAGCGCCAAAGAATGTCTATGCGGTGGACTGCGACGACGTGAATACCGACTACGACAATCCCAAGGGCCATACCTATTTTCTCACTGGCCGCAAGCAGGGCAAGCCCGGTATCGTGTTTGAACACCTTTTCAATTCCCTGCGGAGCGGCCGGGTGTTTCCAGAAGACGAGTCCAGGCGGACCACAATCTTGCAGGAACGATAGGCGTGTAACGTTGTTATTCGAATAGCCGCTTTGGTTGAGGGCGAGGTGTCGTGTCATGCATACCAAATTGGTAATTACTCACCCCCTTCTGCGCAGGATGACTTTTCCGTACTGTCATTCTGCGCGGAGC
>JAKDMK010000319.1 GCA_030452365.1 Nitrococcus sp. | reverse complement strand
GCAGCGTAAGTGGGCCGCTTGCTTGAGCCGCACAAACCCCCTAGGCTTGGGAGCCATTTGCGCCAGGGTTTGCGAGGCAGTGTCACGATGGCGGAGCTGAATTTTGAACGGGCACGCTTCAACATGGTTGAACAGCAGGTTCGGCCGTGGGATGTGTTAGACGAACGTGTGCTCGAGGTGATCGAGTCTCTGCCACGCGAGGCATTCGTTCCAAAGTCGTACCGCAACTTAGCCTATGCCGATATCCAACTTCCACTGCCGCACGATGAGGTGATGATGGAGCCCCGGCTCGAGGCGCGTTTACTGCAGGCGCTCGCGCCGCATCCGGATGAGAGCGCGCTGGAAATTGGCGCGGGAACGGGGTATTTGAGCGCCTGTTTGGCGCGGCTAGCCGGCCAGGTCACCAGCGTGGATATCCAGCAGGCATTCTGCGTGGGAGCCGCGGCTCAGCTGTCGGCACAAGCCATACGAAACGTACGCATCGAGCGGGGCGATGCGGCGCAAGCTTGGGACGACGGCCACCGCTATGACGTAATTGCGGTCACCGGATCTTTGCCTGAGCTGCATAAAGGATATCATCACAGCCTGAGCCTCGGCGGGCGGCTATTCGTGATCGTAGGGGAGTGGCCGATCATGGAGGCGTTTCTCATCACTCGCGTGAGTGAGGATCAGTGGGCCACCGAGAGCATACTGGATACCAGTATCCGCCCCCTGCGCAATGTGCGCAGAACAGTGCGATTCGAGCTCTGAAAGGCTCGGAGACTCGGGCTCTCGCGGCGCGCCGGCCGCCTTTAGGTAGGAGACCACGATGGTTGTATCGGGGAGTATGCCGTGGCTGTCCTGAGGCGAACCGACCGCCTGCGGGGGCGATGGGGCGGCGGCGATCATGCAGCCAAAGACTCGATGAGCAGCACGAATCGTGGGGTGATGGCGGCAGCCGGCGCAGCGGGCACACCGCGTGCCTCTGGTCACCGTGCCGCGCGTGCGCTGGGCGTTGTCCTCGCCTGTGTCAGCCTCGGTGCGTACGCGGGTGATGATATGCTCAGCCTCTATCAGGAGGCCCGGCTCAGTAGCCCCGTGCTCAGGCAGGCGCGGGCGAATTACCAGGCTGTGCAGGAGCTCGGAACGCAAGCGCTTGC
The DNA here is from genome assembly GCA_030452365.1 of Nitrococcus sp. Classification (GTDB taxonomy): domain Bacteria; phylum Pseudomonadota; class Gammaproteobacteria; order Nitrococcales; family Nitrococcaceae; genus Nitrococcus. Next base: position 2,603 of record JAKDMK010000319.1, on the reverse strand, counting down.
CAGCCTGCTGCCGAATATTAGCGCCCTTGCCAGCCGCGATCGTATTCACCTGAATCAGGTAACAAGCTTCCGCAGCTTCGATGGATACTTTTACAATACTCAATACAGCATCGATCTGACACAGCCGATCTTCAATTACAGCGCCTTTCAGGCCCTGGATCAGGTCGATGCTCAGATTGCCCAGGCGGCGGCGCAAGTCCACGCGGCCGAGCAGAATTTGATGTTCACACTGGCGCAGCGCTACTTCAATGTGCTCTCGGCGCGCGCGAACCTGACATTCGTGCGCTCCGACCTCAAGGCCATCAAGCGCCAGTTGGAGCAGGCACAGCAGCGCTTTGAAGTCGGTCTGATCGCTCATACCGCCGTGGAGGAAGCCCAGGCCCGGCGCGACTTGGCGGAAAGCCGGCTGATTCAGGCCGAGAATAACCTCGCCAATCGGCTAGAGGCCGTTGCCCAACTCATCGGCATGCAACCGGAGGCGCTCGCCGGTTTGGCTGTCAAACCCAAGCTGAAGACGCCGCAGCCGGCCCGCCCAGAGCCGTGGCAACTAGCGGCAGCCGATCACAATTGGCAGCTGATCGCCGCGCACAAGGGCGCCGAGGCGGCGATGGAGAATATTCAGGTACAACGCGGCGGGCATCTTCCTACCATCAGTCTGACGGCCAACGCTACGCACCAGGACACCGGCGGAGTCTTCGGTGGCACAACGGATCGGCAGAGCGTTGGTATTCAAGGCGAGCTGCCGATCTTTCAAGGTTTTGCCGTGGTCTCCCAGGTCGACGAGGCACAGGCACGTTATACCGAAGCGCTTGCCCAGCTCGAGGAGGTCCGCCGCCGCGTAAGCCGCGATATGGCCAATGCTTACCGCGCCGTGCAGACAAGCATTCGCCAGGTGCGGGCGCTGCAGCAGGCAGTCGCGTCGAACAGGAGCGCGCTGCAGGCGACGGAGGCGGGGTACGAGGCCGGAACCCGCACAATCGTCGATGTCCTCAATGCCCAGAGCCTTCTGTTTGGAGCCATACGTAACCATCAGCAGGCGCAGTATGACTATCTCGTCAATACACTGAGACTCAAGCAGGTGGCCGGCACCCTGAACCCACAGGACCTGCAGGCCATCAACAGCCTACTCGGCTCTCGTTGAGCCCGGAGGGCGCGGGCGGTTCAGTTAGCAGCACTTGAATGATCTCATAGAGGCGTTGCGCCGCTCCCTTGTTCGCCATCACTTGCTGTTGCGCCCGCGCACCGAGGGCGCGGCGATGCCGCTCGTTGACCAGCATATCGGCGACGGCTTGGGCCAGCGAGGCCGTATTCGCTATGCGCAGGAGCCCTTCTGCAATCTCCATGCAAGCGATGATTTCGGCGCAGTTGAACACATGCGGCCCGACCAATACCGGAATACCGAGCGCGGCAGCCTCGAGCACATTATGCCCTCCCACGGGTACCAGGCTGCCGCCGACAAAAGCGACGTCGGCCGCTGCATAAAGCTGCCGCAGCTCGCCCATGGTATCGGCCAGATAGACCTCGGTAGTGGAGCGCACGGTATCACCGGCGCTGCGGCATGCCGTCTTCATGCCGCGCTGGCGGCACAGCGCGGCGACCGCATCGAAGCGCTCCGGGTGGCGGGGAGCCAAGATGAGAAGCGCCTGCGGGGCGCGCGCACGTACGCCGCGATGCGCCTCCAGCACCAGGGATTCTTCCCCTTGATGAGTGCTTGCGGCGATCCAGACCGGGCGTTGCGGTCCTAATCTCGCGCGCAGCGCCCGGCCTGCCGCGATGCACCCCGCGCCGATTTCCAGATCGAACTTCACGTTGCCGCTGGTCTGCACTCGCTCTACCGGCGCACCCAATGCTCGAAAGCGGCGGGCATCCGCCTCGCTTTGCGCGGCGATGGTATGGTAGGTATGGAGCGCCGGTCGCAGCAGGCAGGCCACGCGCCGATAGCGAGCGGCAGAACGTGCGGACAAACGCGCGTTCGCGAGCACCACGGGGATCCCACGGCGCCGTGCCGCCGCCAGCAGGTTGGGCCAAATCTCTGTCTCCATGATGATCACCAGCCGTGGTTCTATGCGACGGATGAACCGCGCCACCACATCAGGTAGATCGTAGGGCGCGTAGCAGTGCCGTACATGTTCGCCGAGCAGCGCGCGCACTCGCTCGGACCCCGTCGGGGTGGTCGTGGTGATCACGATGGGAATTCCCGGGTGCCCCTCGAGCAAGCGCTTGATCAAAGGGATCGCCGCGAGCGTCTCTCCCACGGAGACGGCGTGGATCCAGATAGGGCGGCCGGAGACCGGCGGGATCAGCGCAAAGCGCTCTCCCCAGCGCCGCCGATAGGACGGGGCGCGCAGGGAACGAAGCAGCAGGCGTGCCAAAACCGCCGGTATCGCCAGATAGAGCAGGGCAGAATAGAGGTTACGCCAAAACACCCGCCTACGAGGCCTCCTCGCCAGTGGTTGCGGCTTCTCGAAGCAATGTACATGAATCGTAACTACTCACCCCCTTCTGCGCAGGATGATTTTTCCGTACTGTCATTCTGCGCGGAGCCGTCAGGCGGAGTCGCAGAATCTAGTCGCTGGATCCTGCGACTGCGCTTCGCTGCACGC
>JAKDMK010000318.1 GCA_030452365.1 Nitrococcus sp. | reverse complement strand
TGGGTTGCGTAGCCGGACTCGAGCAGCGCATCGTCCAAGAATCCGATCCTGCGCAGCTGCTATCGCCGGCACTTCAGAACCGATCGTACGTTTGCCTCGGTTTCGCTACAGAGCCGACAGCCGTTCGGGCGCGCCGCTCCACGGTTGCTGTTTCGCCGTTCAACGTATCCGACTGCGAGTCTGGGTCGACTGCAAGCCTTGTGTTATTGATAGACAATGTGCCAAAGGAAATCTGCGAAGATAGCCACATTCCCTCACTACGAGGGAGGCTCGTTTGAATTACTCAACCTTCCGCTGGCGCCGGCGAATCGTCACCTAGGATTCGATCCCCCTCTTTTAGATGCTCCTCTGCCTCATCCTCGAGCAACAGATAAACTGTCTTGTCTTCGGCGCGGAAGACGGCGATCAAACCGCGCGATCGAAACTGCGCGCCGACTCGGTTTGCCTCGGCCCAGTTATTGTTGTAAGTCGCCTTTGCTACCGCGTCCATCAGCTCCTGGTAAAGTTCTCGATCGTTCATGGGCCTATACGCCTCCTACCATGGCAGCAAAAATTCAGTTCGCTGTCAGCCCCAGAGTGGGCTGTTTGCAGAAGCATTGTCAGCTCGGGGCCTCTGCACGGCACACTGACATAGCAGTGCAAGGATTTAGTAACGCTGATCATTGTCCGCTGATATGTCCTACGCTGCAAAACTCGCGCGGTATCAGCGAGGGCCGGCGGGAAGACATGGCCTGGCACAACGTCGCATGCAACGCTTTTGGCTGGAGGCTCAGTTTCTAGCATGATCGGAGAATTCATCACCCGACGGCTCTCGATTGCTCCTATGATGGAATGCACGGATCCGCATGAGCGGTATTTTCTGCGCCTGTGCTCACGCCATGCCTTGCTCTACACCGAAATGATACCGACCCAGGCCGTATGGCACGGCCGTGGAGAACGGCTTCTGGCCTACAATACCGAGGAACACCCCGTCGCGGTTCAGTTCGGCGGCAGCGATCCACGTCAGCTCGCTTACTGCGCCCGCATGGCGGAGGGCTATGGCTATGACGAGGTCAACCTCAATGTCGGTTGTCCGAGCGCGCGTGTTCAGGCGGGGCGCTTCGGTGCCTGCCTGATGGCCGAGCCCAGCTTGGTTGCCGAGCTGGTCGCTTGCATGCGGGAGGCAACTCGACTACCGGTAACCGTCAAGACCCGCATCGGCATTGACCAACAGCATGGCTACGATGCCCTGGCCAGCTTCGTCGAGTGCGTGGCCGGCGCCGGTTGCCGGACTTTTATCGTGCATGCCCGCAAGGCCTGGCTGCAAGGTCTCAGTCCCAAGGAGAACCGCGCGCGCCCGCCGCTGAGACATGATCGCGTGCACCGTCTGAAGCGGGACTTCCCACAGCTTGAAATCGTGATCAACGGAGGCATTCGCACCCTGGAGCAAGTGGAGGAGCAGCTCTCGTGGGTCGATGGGGTCATGCTGGGCCGCGAGGCTTATCGCAATCCGTATCTGCTCGCCAACGCCGATGCGCGGCTATTCGGTGATACCCGCCCCGTGCGCACGCGCCATGAATTAGTCCGAGCTTATTTGCCTTATGTCGAGCGCCAGCTCGCAGGCGGCGCGCGTGTCTCCTGCATGACGCGCCATATTCTTGGGTTATATCAGGGAATGCCAGGGGCCCGGGCCTGGCGCTCCCATCTCAGCGAGTGGGGCTCGCGCCGCGGCGCCGGTACCGAGGTGATTCTGCAGGCGCTGAGCTTGCTGCCGGGGGAGATCGAGATCGGGCACGCGATTGCCTAAAGCTCGTTTTTGCCGGGGCCAATACGAAAGAAGCGCCGGGCCGCTGCTGTGGCCGTGTTTGCCAATTGCTGCGCGTGACAGCCGCGCAGCTGCGCGAGACGGCGCAGGATATGCGGCAAAAACGCCGGCTCATTGCGTCCATCCCGGGGTTTGGGCTCCAGATCGCGGGGCGTGAGGTACGGAGCGTCGGTTTCGATCAGCAAACGATCATCGGGAATATCGCAGACACAGGAACGCAGGAGCTCGCCGCGGCGCTCATCGCAGACCCAGCCGGTAATTCCGATGTAGAGATCAAGATCGAGATACGACCAGAGCTCCGCGCGCCCGCCCGTAAAGCAGTGCACGACGGTCTCTAACAGCGAATCGCGGTAGTCGCGGAGAATCGCCAGGAAACGATCTTGGGCATCGCGTTGGTGGAGGAAGACTGGTCGCTGCAGCTCAACTGCCAGCTCAAGCTGGCGGGCGAATACCCGCTCTTGTACCGGTCGCGGCGAGAAATCACGGTTGAAATCCAGCCCGGTCTCGCCAATGGCAACCACCCGCGGATCTACCGCCAGCTCCCGGATCTCAGAGCCCGTCTCCGCGTTCCAGTCGCGGGCATGGTGGGGGTGCACGCCGGCGGTTGCCCACAGCTGCCCTGGGCGCCGTCCGGCAAGATCCAGGGCCGATCTTGACTCATTTGTGTCGACACCAGTCAGGATCATGGTGGTAACCCCGGCATCGATAGCGCGGTCGATGACCGCATCACGATCCCGGTCGAAGCGCCGGTGGGTCAGGTTGACCCCGATGTCGACCAGCTCACAGGCGTTGCTCATGCCAGATCCTCTACGGCGCCACGGGTAGGGTTCTCAGAAAAGCGCTAGCGGAAGCGTGTCCGAATGCCGCCGATACCGCCTCCCGGTGCAGATCCAGATGATATCGGCAGCTGCTATGGTAACGAGTCCAGCAACCGTGGCAAGGCGCGCCGGGCACCGGCGCAATCGGCAAATGGCGAAAGGATAACCGGCATTCGTATGAGAGGCGTGCGAGTATGGTAGAGCGCTACAACTATGACCAATTGCCGATGGACTGGGTCGGCGACTGGGCAGGCCGCCGCCGCGTACTGACTCCGCAGCGCAGCGCCGTGATCGATGGCGATCGTGGACAGTCCTATACCTTCGCCGCGCTCGATGAACGCGCCAATCGGGTCGGAACCTACCTGCGCGATGCCCTCGGATTAGCGAAGGGAGATCGGATCGCCTTCATCGGCGGCAACCGCATGGAGCCCATCGATCTCTATTTGGCAGCCGGCAAGCTTGGGATCGTCCTGGCACCACTGAGCTTCCGGCTGCGCAAGGCCGAGCTCGATGAGCTGCTGCAGCGTATTGAGCCCAAAGTGCTGTTCTACGAGGACAGCTTCGCCGAGCTATGCGACTCCTTGACCCGGCCGGCGTGCGTAGCCAATACGATCGGCTATGCCGGCGAGCATTCAGCCTACGAGCGCGAGGTGCTGAGCACAGCGCCCCAGGAAGTCAATATCGCGCTGGCACTCGACGACCCGTTTCTGCTCGTCCACACGGGCGGGACGACGGCGACGCCGAAGGTCTGCATCATCTCGCACCGGCAGATGCTCTGGAATTCCTTCGAGCTGATCCTGGCGGCAGCGCAGGGGCTAGGCGCTCGGCGCGAGCTGTTGCTCTTTCCGCTGTTTCATATCGGCGGATGGAATACGTTCACGCCGGTCTTCCATGCCGGCGGCCGCGTGGTGCTCATGCGCCAGTTCGAGCCGGGTCGGGCGTTAGCACTCATCGAAGCGCAGGGGATCAATCACCTGGGCGCCGTCGAGGCAATGCTCAAGCTCATGGCTGAGCATCCCCAGTTCGCGGCGACCGATCTGAGCGCACTGCAGGGGATCACCGCGGCCGGGGCACCCTGCTCAGAGGCGGCCATGCGGCCATTTTGGGAACGGGGCATTGCGGTCAGGCA
>JAKDMK010000317.1 GCA_030452365.1 Nitrococcus sp. | reverse complement strand
GCTGGCCGCTATGCTGGCGCACAGCCTTGGCCGCGAATAGCCACAGGTCACGGGAGGCTACCCCATGACAACAGGCCGCGCCTTGCTGATCATCAATCGTAACAGCCGCGGTGGGCAGGCCGATCTTGACGCGATCAAGACAAGGTTAAGTCAATCCGGCCTGGGCGTGGAAACGGTGTTCTCTGAGAACCGGCAATCCGTTACAGGGCTGATTGAGGCTCACAAACAAAGTTGCGACCGCGTCATCATCGGCGGCGGCGACGGCAGTCTGAATGCAGCCGCCGAGGCACTGGTCGCTAACAGCTTACCGTTGGGGATCTTGCCCCTGGGTACCGCGAACGATCTGGCACGTACTCTGGAGATTCCTCTGAACCCGATACACGCGTGTGAGGTCATTGCCAAAGGCCGGCTGCATTGGATCGATCTGGGCTGCGTCAACGGCCATTACTTCTTCAATGTGGCACACATCGGTTTCGGGGTTACTTTGGCGCGCGAGCTTTCGGCCGAGATCAAGAAGCAGTGGGGAATCTTCGGTTACGGGAGGGCTGCATTCGCGGCCTTAAACAAGCGCTCGTCGTTTCGGGCAGAGATCCGGGACGATGGCCGGATCTATAAGAAACGCTGTCTTCAGATTGCCATCGGCAATGGCCGGCATTTCGGCGGCGGTATGGCCGTGGCACACGATGCCCGTATCGATGATCACACGCTCGATGTGTGGAGCCTGGAACCGTTCGATCTGTGGGAGCTGATGGCGCTGCTACCAGCCATGCTTCGGGGCCGCCACCTCGAGCACCGGCGAGTATGGCACCGCCGAACCGAAAGCGTAGAAATCCGTACCCGCAAACGCATGCCCGTCAGCGCGGATGGGGAGGAAACCACATTAACGCCGGCGAAATTCCATGTGCTCCCGCGTGCAATCGCGGTGTATGTTCCGCCGCACTTCGAGACGGCTGCTGCGGGACGCCACGAGGTAAGCCCAGCCTGAGGGCGACAGCGCCGTCGGGCGTTGATTCTCAGCCCAGGCCGGATGGCCCGTTCTTGCTCACACGGGCAAGCGCATACGTTGGGGTTCGCAAGCTCACCCCAACCTGCCGAGCTAAGCTCGTGAGGGATTCAAAACCACGCAATGCCCCGGCGATTAAGAGGGAACATCCTTGTTCCCGGGCCTGCTATTCCATGCCAGCAACCTCATCTCCAGTTGCCACTGGGCGTTGGTCGCATGCCAGCGCGACTGAGGATTAGAAGAGATAGCCGATACCGAGCGTATAGATGAAGGCACCGTCGTCGAAGGCATTATCGATATTGCTCAGGTTATCGAAGAAATACTGATACTCGGCGGCGCCGACGATGAACGTCTTGGGTCGGACGAAATACTTGAGACCGGCCTCCAGACCAGCGAAGGGGCTATCACTAACCCTATCGCCATAGGTATAGCCGAGGCTGCCTCCTATGAACGGCCAAGCGCGATCCGTGGCGATAAAATGATAATCCACGAAGCCTCGAGTGGAGCCGTTCCACGCGTTATCGCCGGTGTTCGGCACATCCGCATAGTTCGCGCTCTGGCGTAGACCGAGCTCCAGGTGATCCGTGTAGAACCAACCCAGCGAGCCCAAGAGGCCAAACTGGAACCCGTCCAAGTCGTTGGTGCTGTTGCCCGTACCGGACAAAATGATTTCCCGGTCACCCGCCTCAGGCCCGATGCGAACCCTATCCTGCGCAATCGCCAGCACGGGCAGCAAAGCAATCAGAAGACCGAGCAAAAGTTTTCGATTCATGACCTTAAAACCTCTAGACTGTTGATTCGAAATGTGCCTACTACAGCTAATGAATCCGCCGTTTACGCACAATGTCGCGTAAGGGCAACGGCACTTCACCCTTGTTGCCATGTGCTTGTCCGACATAGGCTGTTTCTGTTGCGAATACGAGACGTACAACATGCGAGCGCGAGCTCAAATAATCGCCAGTCATCCCAGAATAGCTGGGTGCTATTCAACTGTACCGACCGTTATACTTACTGATTAGGACAACAAAGGTCGATAAGAATTCCCTAATACAGACGTTGCTGTCACGCAACATTCGCCCTGGCAGCTTGGAGCTAAGGGCAGGGGGGAACCACAAGCGAGGTGGCAATGGCGCAGCCATCGCCCAGCAGGCAACTGAACTCAGCAGCAGCGTGGGTTAGGAGTCAGGTGACATAGAGATTCCATAACTACTCACCCTTCTTCCGCGCAGGATGACGAAGGGTGAGTAGTTACGAGATTGCGTAAGAAAATCGCTGGAGGCTCGTGAAAGTCTATCTGGAATACTGGCTCGACGTGCTGCGAACCAGCCTGTGGTTCGTACCGACTGTATTCGCCGCCGCGGCCCTACTGCTCGCCATGGTGCTGATATGGGTGGACCGCACTGTTAGCATCTGCGATTCGGGATTGCTCGGCTGGCTGTGCGCCGTTGATGCCGATGCCGCACGCCAACTGCTGGCGGTAATAGCCAGCTCCATGCTCACAGTCGCTGGGGTGGTGTTTTCGGTCACCATCGTCGCCCTGTCGTTGGCTTCCGCTCAGTTTGGGCCGCGGCTGCTGCGCAACTACATGCGTGATCGTGGCAACCAGATCGTGCTGGGCACGTTTATTGCCGACTTCGTCTATTGCCTTACCGTGCTCAGATATGTAAGCAGCGCCGACACAGAACTTTTTGTACCGTATCTCGCGGTGAATTTCAGCATGGTGCTTGCGTTCGCGAGCCTTGCGGTGTTGATCTATTTCTTTCATCACGTCTCCTCGATCATTCAGGCAGACAGTGTCGTCGCCCAGATCGGCAGTGAGCTGAGCAAAGCCATCGATGAGTGGGCCGACAATAAACATGAATCGGTAGGCCAGGCTGAGCACGAACGCACCGAAAGCTGGAGCCGAATCGTGGTCGGCCAAGCCATAGGCAGCGTGCGGGCGCACGAGAGTGGCTACATACAGTCGGTCGACTATGCGGGACTCATGGGGCTTGCCGAGCGCCATGACATCTGTATGAAACTCGACTACCGCGCCGGCCATTTTGTCATTCGGGATTCAATCCTACTTACCTATGCGCCCGCGGTGGACGCGCCAGAGGAGATTGAGAAAACCGTGTGGACGGCGTTCATCCTTGGCAGACAGCGCTCGCCGCTTCAAGACCTTGAATTCCTAATCGATCAGATTGGCCAGGTCGCAGCGCGCGCGTTGTCGCCCTACCTCAACGACCCTTACACCGCCATGGCCTGCGTGGATTGGTTGAGCGCCGGCATCGCGCGGCTAGCGGCGCTGGATTTTCCTTCCTCGCACCGATACGCAACGGACGGTCGCTTGCGACTGATCGCCGATACGCTAACCTTCGAGGGGGTCGTGAATACGGCTTTCGATGAGTTTCGCCAAGATGCCCGCCCCATCCCCGCTGTGACCTTGCGCCTGCTGGAGGCGATCGCCGCCATCGTGCCTCATGTCCGCAATGGCGAGCATCTCGCGGTGCTGAAGACGCAGGCCGACATGATCGAACGGGGCAGTGAGTCCCTGTTCGAAGAAAGCGACCGTCGAGAAGTGACAGCGCGTCACCGCAGCGTATTGGAATTGCTGGCGGAGAAACGAAGTGCGATCGAATTCGCTGTCGAGCAAACAGAGAGCAGGACACTGCCCTTCCCGCCGCCATGAGCGGGCGGGGAGGGGGGTCAAATCTAGTATTGATAGGTTATTGATATTGGCATGACCACGGCCAATTACTGAACGATAACCTAT
>JAKDMK010000316.1 GCA_030452365.1 Nitrococcus sp. | reverse complement strand
CACGAGGGCGAGCGCGACTTCCATCGGCGCCTGCAACAGTACACAGCCTCGCTGCCGACTCAGCCCTTACTTCTGGCGCTGGGCGGCGAGCACTCGATCACTCCGGACTTGGTTCAGGGGCGTATGAACGCCCCGGGCACGGTCATAGTGCTGGACGCCCATGCCGATCTGCGCCGCGAGTTCGAAGGTTCCCGGTTCAGCCATGCCTGCCCTATGCATCATTTGCGCGAGGCAGGGCACGAGATCCTGATGATCGGGGTGCGTTCTCTGCTCGATGAGGAGGCGCAGCGCATCGATGGCGACCCGGGCCTGCGCTGCTTCCTGGACCGCGAGCTACAGCGCCCGGAGTGCTGGCGCGCCTTGCTCGATGCGATCCATGCAGTGAGCGGACCGGCATGGCTCAGTATCGACCTGGACGTGTTCAACCCCGCTGTTGTGCCGGGAGTGGGCACGCCACAACCTGGTGGACTGTCTTGGTACCAAGCATTGACCCTCATCGAGGCGTGTCTGTTTAACCAACGCTTGATGTTGCGTGGCTGCGACCTCGTGGAGCTGGTGCCGGAGCCTTCCTATGTTTCGGTCATGACGGCCGCCAAGCTCAGCCATAAGCTCATTTCCTGGTGGGGTAAGAGTCAGCGGTTGGATAAACGCCAGGAAAAGGGCAGCCAGACCGAAGTCAATTATGAATAGAAAAGCGAACAAACGAGCGACCGCCGTTCAGGGAAACATGCGGCGCGACGCACGTTCTCCCCGGAGTCCGTCAACCCCAAGGCCCGGGATCACGCCGCCGGGAAAATATTGACCGCACGCCGGCCTGACACGCGCGCAAGCCTGCTTGATATGCATGGCGCAGGGCGGATAGGGGTGAGTCTCTTTTCTCACCGCGGCTGAGCACTTCAATCAGGTGATAGCCAAACTGCGTGCGCACGGGGCCGTGGAGCTTGTTCAGCTCTCCGCCGAATGCGACATCTTCGAATTGGGGCACCATTCGCCCCGCACCGAATTCTCCCAGATCGCCGCCGTTATGACCCGACGGGCAATGAGAGAATCTATTGGCGAGCTCCTTGAAGTCTTCGCCGTTTTCGATGCGCTCTTTCAGCTCCCGGCACCGCTCTTCATCCGGCACTAGGATATGTCGCACATGTGCTTTGATCATGATCGCTCTCCCAGATTCAAACGGGATGCAGGAGGCTTGGCCCCCTGATTACTACAAGCTTAGCGGTTCATGCCTGCTGCGCAAAGCCTGCTGCGCGGCATGAGCACCACGAGGCCTAAAACCACCAGCGCAACAATGGCAGCGCCGGTGTAGATGTGATGAATCGCCGCATACAGCGCGTGCTGGAGATAGTGCTCGATCTCGCCGCTGAGCTGGTGGTTTTGAAGGGGATCGATCAGGGCACTGAGGTTGATCGGCAACGGCTGATTGAGCGGTGCCCGTGCTAAACGATCGCCCACGGTGGCGTTGAAAATGGCGCCGAACATCGCCGCGCCCAGGCTTTGCCCCAGGTAGCGCGAGAACATATTGGCGCTTGTTACCACGCCACGATCCTCCCAGGCCACGGAAGATTGCACGCCGACCAGCAGCGGCGTGGCCAGCAGACCGAATCCGGCGCCGAGTATCACCTGATCAAGCACCAGCGCCCATATCGGCCCAGGGTAGGGCAGGGCGAGGAACCCGAGTGTCGCGCCGACGATGAGCACGGCGCCGCAGAGCCCGGCGTTACGGAATCCGATGCGCAGGTACAGATGCCCGGACAAGCTGGATGCCACCGGCCAACCGATGCTCATGGCGGCGAGTAAGAGTCCTGCCGCGATGGCGCCGAGCCCAAGCACCGATTGCGCGAATGTGGGCAGGTAGGTGATTGGCGCCATCATGATCAGCCCCATGCCCACCATGGCGAGGTTGGTGTTGGCAAGAACGCGGTGGTTCCACAGCCAGGCCGGCATGATCGGCTCCGCGGCTTTGCGCTCGATGCGCACGGCCAGGGCAATCAGAATGCCCGCGCCGGCGAATACGGCGAGGCTCGGCCACGATAGCCACGGCCATGCTTGGCCTGCCTGAAGCAAGCCGAAGATCAGCGTGCCCACGCCGAGCAGCACCACACTGGCACCGGCGAAGTCGATGCGGTGCCGGCGATGCGGCACCCGCTCACGCAGGAACAGGCCGATCAGGGTGATCGCCACCGCGCCGATCGGCAGATTGATAAGAAAGATCCACCGCCACGACAGGTACTCGGCGAAGGCGCCGCCCAAAGTCGGACCGATGATCGCGGAGATCGCCCAAACACTCGACAGCCAACCCTGGATTCGAGCCCGCTCCTGAACCGAGTACAGATCGCCGGCCAACGTGTTGACCGTGGCCATGATAGAGCCGGCCCCGATCCCCTGCAGGCCGCGAAAGACGATCAGCGCGGCCATGCTCCATGAGATAGCCGAGGCGGCCGACCCGATGAGGAAAACCAGCGTGCCGGCGATCAACACCGGCTTGCGGCCATACAAATCTGAGAGCTTGCCGTAGATCGGGATGGTCACCGTCTGCGCCAGCAGGTAGCTGGAGAACAGCCAGGTGAATAGCGTGAAGGCGCCGAGATCGCTGGCAATCTGCGGAATCGCGGTGGCGACGATAGTAATGTCCATGGCCGCCAGCATCATGGTGGCCATCAACGCGGCGAGGATCCAGCGCCGCTGGCTCCTGTCAGGGGCTTGGCTCATGCGCAGGGAATGTGTCGCCCTGCGGGCTCGTTCACTCGCGCTACGGTACTATGGCGCGCATCGGGCTCAGTCATACGGATGCCGAATTGGTATTGCTCGGTGCGGGCGGCGTGGCTGTGTGGCGCCGCCTGTGGAGTGCGTGTAGGCACTGTCTGCATTAGCAACAACGCGAACAGCAGCGATCCGGCGGATAACAGCATCAGCGGCCAGTAGCGGACGATGATTTTGCCCTTGTAAATCGGGTCCGGCCAGATCGTTCCTGACGGCGGGAGCGGGATGCTACCACGGATCAAGCCACGCGCAACGGCGAGCAGCAGTGCCGCCGACGCGAAAAGTCCGCATACGAGCCAGAAAAACGACCAGCCCGCGAACAGGCGACCCACCGCCGGATTCGACAGGCTTCTAATGAAAAGAGAATCTCCCGAAAGGAGATAAAGTCCAGCGCCGGCTAGTGTGGTCCCTATGACGATATTGATGGCTATTCTGATGTCCATATCTGAATTGCTACCATTGCGGCCCCGAGTGCGCAACAATTCTGCCTCCTGTGGCAGCGCACGAAGTACTCACCAACATGCCAGCAGCTTACCTGACGCAGAGAGCCTGCGGTGGACCGCCGGTCGGCTTCGTTCGCATCTGGGTTTTCGCGGTCCAGTGCTCATCGCATGGGATTTTCGGGAATGTATTCGCGGATGCGGTTCAGGGTCGATCCGCCGGGTCGCCCCTACTGTGCCACCTCAAGCTTATTCAGAACATCATGAACTCCCGGGATGTACCAGCAGTCCCACGCCGCAATGCGCCGATTCTCTTCACTGTGGACCGAGCCGCGCAGAGATACCACACGATCGTCTACTCCGATTTGGATCTGCGCAAAATCGATTGCCGGTTCTTTTTCCAATACCATGCGGATGACATCAGCGATCTCATCGTCGCTATCCCTTTCCGGCGGTTGAACATGGAGACGGTTGTCCACGTCAGCTGTCCCAGGTGTCCACCAGGCCAAGACCTCGGCTAAGCGCCGGTGGGATAAGCTGCCGACGACGCCCTCGAGC
>JAKDMK010000315.1 GCA_030452365.1 Nitrococcus sp. | reverse complement strand
AAACCAGCCGCCGTAGCTGTACCAGGAGACGGGAATGTCGCGGCGCATTAACTCACGCAACGTTGGCGTGGTGAGATAGACGTTCCCAACAAGAACCAATTGCGAGGTATCCACCAGCCGGGCTTCCTTTACCTTCTCGTCTTCAACGGATATTTCCAAGCAGTCGCCCTTTTTCGCCACCTTGGCGCGGTGAGCCTGCACATACACGGGCAAGGACTCGGTCAAGCCGACTGCCAACGGGCGCAAATCCCCTGCCCCTTGGCGAAGAAAGTTGACTTCATCCGGCAGGCAGATACTCGCCAACGAGCAACCCGTACACTTGGGGCTGTCATCCAGCGGCGGCGGGATCGTGCCCTGCGCGGCAATCAGTCGAAGTCCGTGAATGGCGGCCTGTGTTTGCGCAATCAATTCCTCGTCGAAATCCACGCGAACGCGCTCGCGCGAAGCACAATAGTAAATTTCGCCCGACTCGCACTCGTAGCCGTGCTCGGACAGAAGCAAACCTTGCGCGCAAAGCTGCACACGCTCAGGGTCATACACGCCCTTGGGCACATGCGGCCTCTTGCCGCGCTTGTAGTCCACGGGAGAGACGACGCCTTCTTCGGCTTCCACCAAGTCCAGACGGGCGACCAGACCAAGCTTTTCCGAGGTCAGAGTGATGGAACGGGCATGAATACGTTCTTTGGGATCGAGTTCGTCTGCCGCCGGCAAGCGACCGCCCTTGCGGTCCACACGCTTGTGCCGATGGCGGCCTTCTACCGTATCTGCGGAATCCGCCCATTCGCCCTGAACCCATTCCAGATAAGCAAGTCGTGGGCAGTATTCGTATTCGTTGACCATCCGCGCGGGCACGGACGGCATGCCCGCCGGCAGTTCCGGCAACGGTAGCGCGAGTTCTCTCTGTTCCGGCATGTTCCCTCCCCGCTGGCTGTTTTGAGGGTTCCCTGAACCTTGTCAATGCAAGCATACGCCTTTATTACCGTGCTTGCAGTCTGACCCGACGCATGAGATTGCGACCCTCAGCGCCTTCAGCAACGCCTGGATCAGTCGAGACTATGCGACTTTCTGAGCGGGCTAGACGTCGAAAAAGAGCCGGGGCCGAAGCTGCTTGAATGGGCCTGCTGCAAAGGCCCGCGCACAGATTCGGCAAGCCGGATTCTTGCCTGGTAGCCAAATCGTTCCCCTGTGGATAAATTGGTGGCACTTCGATGACGCGGCACACAAGAAGCCACCCACTACGATTTACCGACGTCAATTTGAACTTCTTCTTCGGATAGAAAGGTGCGAAATTGCAACTCGCAATGTTAGGCCACTCGCTGCGTTGGGGTGAAATTGGGCGTTTTCCCAACCAGGATTCGCGCGACGCGGAATGCTGCGGCAATTCCTCTGTATTGCATGGCTTGGACTGACCCTGTTGATATGTTTTCTTCTTGAAGTTCACGCAAGGCGAGTACCGATGTAACCGTATTGAAAGCAAGAGGAAATGCCCAAATTGGCCACGTCCAGCGTGTATTGCGGCTATTGAAGCCCGTGAATCCAAGGGTATGCAAGTTTTCTCCATCCGGGAGCGAAGTAAACCACGCGATCGCTTCGATTGCCAGTCGGTTTGCACCGAGCATCCCTCCAGAAACTTTCCGATTCGGGTCGCCTGCCGGCTTGTTCCATTGTAGCGCGTGGCGACGATCCTCGGACGGGTCGAAGTGCAGCGACTGATTATCCAGTGGATCAGAATAGTCCCACGGGTGAAACACCGTGCGTTCGATATGTGCAGGAGTCGTTCGCGCCATCACGGAACTGAGGTTGCCAAAAAAGTAATCGCGACGAGCCGTTTGAAGCTGGTTGTTAACGGATGTAGCGTCGGTGACGCTACTGGCCAATGCGGCAAGCCAGCTTGCTTCTGCGGCATCTTGGGATACTTCACGAAACAACGCTGCGTGGCTGCCTGAGTCCGTGCTGCCAAGGGCTTCCAGGATTTTTATCGGGTGACCCTGAATGTTCCTGACTAGTTGGGAGTCGAGAAGATCAAGAAGCAGCTGGCTGTCAAGGTTGCTATCATCCAGGCAGGGAATCCACGTTCCGTGCCTCCCGACCCACCTCATTTTTGCGTCCTCATATTCTCGCACTCTGCAGACGATGCGGAAGAGTCCAAGTGCGCCAAGGAAACCGAGCGGATTGGCTCCATCGAGGCCGGGGAGCGGCAACGACTGCCTCGCGTTCGGAAAATTTTGGGTGTTCATATCATTTCCTCAAGATGCTCGATGCTGTCTTTATTCGTATCGTAGCTGCCGGCATTCTCGGCGGCGCTGGCTTGTTGATCCGCCAGTCGAAGCACCGCTTCGAGGTAGGCCAGCCCCCACCAGCCGTATCGGCGTGTCAACGTCCAGAATCGTTCGCCAACGCCGGAGTCCAGACGATGCGCTGGTACCAATTGAAGGCGATCCTCGTGGGTCAGTTGGCTGTCATCGAATGCCACGGACGGCAGTTCCGTGTCATCGACGACAGGCGCGAAGGGGCGAGCGTAACCATGATGGGAGGCAATCAGATGCAACGCCAATTCCTTTTGATGCGGCTCGGCCGGCAAATTGCTGGAGCTTTCCGCAAGTTGCAAGGACAGCATCTCGTGACGAAACCCCTCGGGCATTCCGGCACGCTCGCGCGCCGCTTTGCGCTGGCTTTGCGTCATGGGGACGCCGTCGGATTTGGCCAGCAACAACCTTTTGGCTCCAGCATAAAGCCAGGCGTCGGTACGATCGGTACGTCGCAGCATGGCCTGAAAACGTTCATCCGCCTTGCCCCAGTCATGCATGAAGGCGGCGTTGACGGTAGTGGTATTCAGTGCTTCAAGCGACAGGTGCTGAAGCGATACCTTTGCCATATCCCGCACATGGATGCTGTGATCAGCCAGGGAAACGGATTCCTTGCCTTCCGTTCTGGAGCTTTCGTCATCGCCTTCGTCCATGGCGCGGATATACCAATCGGTTGGGCCACTCAATCGTTTTCGCGAAGTCAGTATGACGCCTTGGTGATCCGGGTAGATTTCGATCCGGATGGAAGAACCTGCCAGAGCCTGCACACGCTCTCGCAACTTGGCGTGCGTATCTTCGAGAGCCTCGGCAGTGCTGGCCAGAAGTTCCGACCACTGTGCTTTCGTTGGCGCTTCTTCGCGGCACGCGGCGCCAAACAATTCATTGACCGCCATACATTCGGGATAAGCACTCCGTAATGCGGGATGGATGCGCAATACGGCCTTGTCTCGTGCCTGCGCGCTGGCTTCATCGCCGACATCACTGATGAGAGGAGTTTCCGACGGTGTGTCGTCGGGGCTTGGTAGATGGGCTAAAGCACGTGAAGCCGCATCCCGACACGGCAAAACCAAAGTGTCCCCCGGTTTCAGGTCACGCGGGGATGAAAGGACACTGGATCGTTGGGCACCGCGCCAGAGGACGCCCCGGTGCTTGCTTGACGTCTTTTCGTCACTCTCCGAGGGTAGCCCCAGAACATCGGCGTCGTTGGTCATCTCGGCTTCGGGATTCGCGAGCAGCTTGCGTGCTCGCGAAAGGGGCACGCTGACGCACTCGGCCGAAGTCGGCGGAAGCAGTGCGACGACATCGCACCAATCCCCAAGAGGTATGTAATCCTCGTCCAGATCGGCACGCCAGCACAGCTGCACATCCGGCTCGCTGCTCTGCCCCCCATGAATGAACAAGGAGACGTCCGGATCAGGCGCCGGTCGTGGCGAGGTCTGGCACCACAAGTCGAGGTAG
>JAKDMK010000058.1 GCA_030452365.1 Nitrococcus sp. | reverse complement strand
ATGGACAGCATTCGAATCCAAGGCGCACGGACTCATAACCTGCGCAGCATCGATCTCGAGCTTCCCCGTAACCGGCTTACGGTGATCACCGGCATCTCGGGCTCGGGAAAGTCCTCGCTCGCCTTCGATACAATCTTTGCCGAGGGTCAGCGACGCTATGTGGAATCGCTCTCGGCTTACGCCAGGCAGTTCCTGTCCCTGATGCAGAAGCCGGATGTAGACCATATCGAGGGGCTCTCACCGGCAATTTCCATCGAGCAAAAGGCCACTTCGCACAATCCGCGCTCCACGGTCGGCACCGTGACCGAGATCCATGACTACTTGCGCCTGCTCTATGCACGTGCCGGCACACCCCGCTGTCCGGAGCACGGCATCGAGCTCAACGCGCAGACGGTGAGTCAGATGGTCGACCAGATTCTGAGCCTTCCCGAGGGAACCAAACTCATGCTGCTGGCACCGCGGGTGGACGGCCGCAAGGGTGAGCATCTGGGCATCATGCAAGAGCTGCGCAATGCGGGATTCATTCGCGCCCGAATCGACGCTCGAGTGGTGGAGCTCGATGAGATTCCGATGCTCGATGCCAAGCGCTCTCACACCATCGAGGCTGTTATCGACCGGTTTCGGGTGCGGCCCGATCAGGCCGCGCGCATCGCCGATTCGCTGGAGACCTGTCTCGATCTCACAGGGGGCATCGCCCGGCTCGGCTTCCTCGATGCGGACCCACCCCCCGATGAGCTAGTCTTCTCGGCCTGTTTCGCCTGCCCGCAGTGCGGGTACTCCTTGCCCGAGCTCGAGCCGCGCCTGTTCTCTTTCAACAATCCCAAAGGGGCCTGCCCGCTTTGCAGCGGACTCGGGCAGCAGCAGTTCTTCGATCCCGAGCGGGTCGTGAGTCAGCCCGATCTCTCGCTCGCGGCCGGTGCGATCCGGGGATGGGATCGGCGTAACGCCTATTACGGCCAACTGCTCAGCGATCTCGCGCAGCATTACGGGTTCGACCTGGAAACGCCGTTTCGAGCGCTCCCACAGCGCTTTTGCGATATCCTGCTCTATGGCAGCGGGAATGAGCGCATCGAATTCCACTACCGAACGCCCAAGGGTCGGCACAAGGCCAGCAGCCATCCGTTCGAGGGCGTCATACCGAATATGCAACGCCGCTATCGCGAAACCGATTCCAGCATCGTGCGCGAGGCGCTTGCCCATTATCTCACTCTGCGCGTGTGCCCGGACTGCCACGGTACCCGCCTCAATCGCGGCGCCCGGCATGTCTTTGTAGCCGGACAGAGTCTGCCGGATCTTGCCGAATACTCCATAGGCCGCGCCCTCGATTTCTTTCAGCAGTTGACCTTGCCCGGAAGCAAGGGCGATATTGCCGGCCCGATCGGCACGGAGATTCAAAAGCGGCTGTCCTTTCTTGTCAACGTCGGTTTGGAATATCTCACGCTCGCGCGCAGCGCCAACACGCTCTCCGCCGGTGAAGCCCAACGCATTCGGCTGGCAAGTCAGATCGGCGCCGGGCTCGTGGGAGTGATGTACGTTCTCGACGAACCATCCATCGGTTTGCACCAGCGGGATAATGAGCGGCTGCTAAAAACACTGCTGCATTTGCGTGATCTCGGTAATACGCTCATCGTGGTGGAACACGACGAAGATGCCATCCGCAGCGCGGATTATATCGTTGATATCGGCCCGGGCGCCGGCGCACACGGCGGCGCCGTGGTGGCACAGGGTCGCGCGGCCGAGATCGAGCATAGCCGTGAATCGATCACCGGGGATTATCTCTCGGGCCGGCGCCGCATTGAGGTTCCCACGCGGCGCAAGCCCATCGACTCGAGCCGGATCGTGCGGCTGCGCAACGCCCGGGGCAATAACCTGCGCGGAATCGATGTCCAAATCCCGGCTGGGCTGATGATCTGCGTAACCGGAGTATCCGGTTCCGGAAAATCGACCCTGATCAACGATACCCTGTACCGTTTTGCCGCGCGCGAGATCAACGGCGCCAGTGAGCCGCCGGCGCCCTGTGATGGGATCGATAACTTGGATCTGTTCGATAAAGTCACAGATATCGATCAAAACCCCATCGGTCGCACGCCCCGATCCAATCCGGCCACCTATACCGGGATGTTTGCACCGCTGCGCGAGCTCTTTGCGGCAACACCTGAGGCCCGCGCCCGCGGTTATGCGCCGGGCCGCTTCAGCTTCAACGTCAAGGGCGGGCGCTGCGAGGCCTGCCAAGGTGACGGGGTACTGCGGGTCGAGATGCACTTTCTTCCGGATGTTTATGTGCCCTGCGATGTCTGCAATGGCAAGCGCTATAACCGCGAGACGCTGGAGATCAAATACAAAGGCCGCAACATCTACCAGACCCTGGAGCTCACCGTGGCGGAGGCGCTCGATTGCTTCAGCGCCGTGCCCGTGATCAAGCGCAAGCTGCAAACGCTAGTGGATGTGGGCTTGAGCTACATCAAGCTCGGCCAGAGCGCCACCACTCTCTCGGGAGGAGAAGCCCAGCGCGTCAAGCTGGCCCGGGAGCTATCCAAGCGTGATACCGGCAGCACGCTCTATATTCTCGATGAACCCACCACGGGGCTGCATTTTCACGATATCGATCAATTGCTCCAGGTCCTGCATCGGCTGCGCGATCACGGCAATACGGTAATCGTTATCGAGCACAACTTGGATGTGATCAAAACGGCTGACTGGATCATCGATCTCGGTCCCGAAGGGGGCGACGGCGGTGGCCGGATCGTGGGCACCGGTACACCGGAGGCGATAGCGGACGTTCAGCAATCCCACACCGGACGTTTCTTGAAGCCGCTGCTGGCACCCAGGCGCACTCGTCGAGTCGCGATCGAGTAGGTTTGGCGCGCTCGGATCCAGAGCTGAGACATCGCAGCTCAGCGAGCTCCGAGTAGGCACATCACGGCAACAAGTGTTTAATTGCGCTGCGCTCTTGCACTAGCTCCTGTTCGGTGACAAGCATGCGCTCGCGGCTGAATTCATCGATCTCGAGCCCTTGCACCACTTGATAATGGCCGTCGCTGCAACGGCATGGGAAGGAATAGAAGAGGCCATCGGCAGTCCCGTAGCTGCCATCGGAGCGTATCGCCATGCTCACCCAATCGTCTTCTGGTGTGCCTAGGATCCAGCTACGCATGTGATCGATGACGGCATTCCCGGCCGAGGCGGCGCTGGATTGGCCACGGGCCCTGATAATGGTGGCGCCGCGTTGCTGCACGGTTGGAATGAAATTGTGGCTCAGCCATTGCTTATCGACCAGATCGTTCGCCCGCCGCCCATTGACCGTAGCCTGGCTGATATCCGGATATTGGGTCGAGGAGTGATTGCCCCAGATAATCATCTGCCGCAGATTGCGCACGTGGGATCCGGTCTTTTTCGCCAGCTGCGCCAGCGCCCGGTTGTGATCCAGCCGCGTCATGGCAGTGAAACAGCGGGGGTCGATATTAGGGGCATTGCCTTGCACGATCAATGCGTTGGTATTGGCCGGATTGCCAACAATCAGAACCCGCACATTGCGGTTTGCCACTTCATCGATCGCCTTGCCCTGCTCCGAGAAGATAGCTGCATTGGCCTCGATCAGATCCTTGCGTTCCATCCCTGGACCACGCGGTTTGGCACCAATTAGCAGAATGAAGTCCGCATCCCGAAAAGCCGTTTTTGGTTGATCACTGGTCTCGACACCCATCAGCAGTGGAAAGGCGCAGTCCTCGAGCTCCATTACCACGCCATCGAGCGCCGCCAACGCCGGAGTTATCTCCAGCAACTGCAGCCTCACGGGCTGATCCTTGCCGAACATCTCGCCAACGGCAATGCGAAACAGCAGGCTATAACCGATCTGACCCGCGGCACCGGTTAGCGCAATGCGTACAGGTGCTTTCATGGCAGGCCTCCTCGTGCTTGTGACAAAGTGCATGTTGAGAAGGCGCAGTAAGGCGAGCACAGCTCACTCACGCGCACATGCTATTCTAGCAAAGAGCGGTGGGCCGGCGCGCCCTATGCCATTGCTTACCGTTATTGTCAGTACGTCATGCCCTAGCCCGGGGCGGTGCGCTTTGGCGGGACCGTCGGCGGCAACGATGCCGCCGTCGCGCCGACAGGGAGGTATTGAAGGCGTGTCCTGCCAAAGCGCACACCCCCGGGGTGGCTGTCCTTGTGCAAACATCATTAGCTCAGGCAAACTGCTGAAACGGAAGTGAATCACCCACTTGCAGGCCAAGCTGTTGCGCGGCACTGGCCTGATTGACCGCGATCTCCACCAGCCCAATTGAGTTGCGGTACCAGAAAGCCGTGCCCGGGGCCACATCAGCGAATGTGCGTGCCGCTGTCACGGGCTGACCGCCAATCACTGGGCCCATGCTGCATGGTAGTGTTGCGGCACGCCGCCCTGTCAGAACGTTACCGTAGCCATCAACGTAGATAACTTGGTCAATATCGGCGGGCCAATCCCGTCCGACCCATTGCATAATCTCACGCTGATCGGCAATGGCGCCGTGCAGCGCCAATTCGGCTGCCGCCGGAGCAAATACATCACGGCCATGGAAGCTTGCCGATGCGCGCTGCGGCGTCGGCAGCGTAAGTACCTGGCGATGTTCTACCACTGCGGCGTTGATAATGGGCGCCAACAAGCCATTATCAGGCCCGACAAACCAACATCCATCCACTGCCGCGGCAATCGCCGCCCGTGCGCTGCCCACACCCGGATCGACCACCGCAACCACTACCCCGCCCGGTTTCAGCCAATGCACGATTGCGGCAAGTAAATACCCGGCCTCGCGCGGCCGGAATGCCGGTGCATCATGCATTAGATCGATGATGGAATGCGTCGGGCAGCGCGTTGCCAATACGGCCTTCACCTGCCCCACATACGGGCCTTGCCAACCGAAGTCCGTGAACAGCAGAAACATGACTCCCCGTCCCATTACGTGCTAGAGCGCAACAAGGCGGTACCGATAGGACAGACGTAGAGCGACGCGGCTACCCAGCGCACCGGCACAGAAGCGGGTTTTGCGCCCGAGCTTCACCGTGCCCCCAAGCGGCTGCAAATTGGATTATCCGGCGGGAGGCGCCTGTGGTTGCAAACGACCCACCAGCTCGACGTAGGCCATCGGCGCATTATCCCCGGGCCGAAAACCCACCTTGAGTACACGCAAATACCCCCCGGGGCGCGCACGATAGTTCGGTCCAAGATCCTCGAAGAGCTTCTTCACTGCAACCTTATCGCGTAGGCGTGAAAACGCGACGCGGCGGTTGGCAACGGTGTCTTCCTTGGCCAAGGTGATCAGCGGTTCGGCCACCCGCCGCAGTTCCTTTGCCTTGGGCAGGGTGGTACGAATCGCCTCGTGGTAGAAGAGCGATGCCGCCATGTTACGGAACATGGCCTGTCTATGGCTGGCGGTACGGCCAAACTTGCGTCCAGCTTTACGATGGCGCATATCCTAAGCTCCTTGTCGAGCAACATTCGAGACTGAGAGGAGCAACAAGCTCTCTTTCTTTTGTGCCTGCGCCACACCACCCAAGGCCGATCAGGACTCTGCCGACGGCGCCATCGCTAGCCGATAGCTCGGTCTTTTTCGTCAAAACCCCGCGGTGGCCAGTTCTCCAGACGCATGCCCAGAGCGAGTCCATGTTGCGCAAGCACCTCCTTGATTTCAGTGAGCGACTTTTTGCCAAGGTTCGGGGTCTTGAGCAGTTCCACCTCTGTTTTCAGCACCAGGTCACCGACGCAATGGATGTTCTCAGCCTTCAGGCAATTCGCTGAGCGCACAGTTAGCTCCAGGTCATCGAGTGGTCGGACCAGAAACGGGTCAATATCCGGGGTCTTGCGCTCCTGGTACTCGATTTCATCCCCACCTTCGAGACCAACAAAGACGGAGAGCTGATCCCGCAATACTCCAGCCGCAAAGCGGATGGCCTCCTCTGGCTCGACGACCCCGTTTGTCTCGATATCCATGACCAGCTTGTCAAGGTCGGTGCGCTGTTCGACGCGGGCACTCTCGACATTGTAGGCAACCCGGAGAACCGGACTGTAGCTGGCATCCAACTGCAGCCGTCCACTTGGGAGATCCTCGTCGCGCTCACCACGCGCCGTCACCGGCTCATAGCCCCGACCGCGCGCTACATACAGTGTCATATTGAGCTCGCTCGCCTTGGTGAGATTGGCGATTGCAAGCTCCGGATTCTTGATCTCGACATCGTGGTCGGTTGCGATATCAGCCGCTGTAGCCAATCCGGGACCCATCTTGGACAGCCGCAGTACCGCCTTGTCCTTGGCATGCAAGCGCACCGCGAGATTCTTGAGGTTTAGAAGGATGTCAACCACATCCTCTTGGACCCCTTCAATTGCGGTGTATTCATGCAGTACGCTCTCGATCGTGACTTCGACCACGGCATAGCCTGGCATGGAAGAGAGCAGCACTCGCCGCAGTGCATTACCCAGCGTATGGCCGAACCCCCGCTCCAGTGGCTCGATCGTTATCTTTGCGCGACGGTCGCTCAGTGACTCGACATCGATGACGCGCGGTTTTAATAAATCCTTGCCTTGGTCCTGCATGGGATCGACCTCTCAATTCAATTGATCGGCGACGCGCCGGCACAGTTCCCTTACTTGGAATAGAGCTCGACGACCAGATGCTCGTTGATATCGGGCGGCAGGTCACTGCGGTCAGGCATGCGCATGAAAGTTCCTTCGAATTGTTTGGTATCTACTTCGACCCATGCGGGCAAGCCGATTTGCTGCGCCATTTCAAGCGCGGCTTGTACCCGTAGCTGTTTCTTGGCCTTGTCTTTGATGGAGACGGCGTCTCCGGGCACCAGAATACGCGAAGGAATATTGCTCACTCGGCCATTGACAAGAATCGCCCTGTGGCTGACGAGCTGTCGCGCCTCGGCCCGCGTGGACCCGAATCCCATTCGGTAGACGGTATTATCAAGCCGTGACTCGAGAAGCTGAAGAAGGGTTTCACCGGTATTCCCTTTGCGCCGATCGGCCTCCTTGTAGTAATTGCGAAACTGGCGCTCCAGCACGCCGTACGTACGCCGGACCTTCTGCTTCTCTCGCAGCTGCAGCCCATAATCGGAGATCCGCCCGCGGCGTTGGCCATGCTGACCCGGGGGTGTATCAAGCTTGCACTTGCTGTCCAATGCCCGCACGCGGCTTTTCAGCGATAGATCGGCGCCCTCGCGCCGGGCGAGTTTGCAGGTCGCTCCGGTATACCGTGCCATAACTGTATGACCCTTGTCTCAGACGCGCCGCTTCTTAGGCGGACGGCAGCCATTGTGTGGGATAGGCGTAACATCCGCGATATTGGTGATGCGATAGCCGGCGTTATTCAGCGCACGAACGGCCGATTCTCGCCCTGGCCCCGGCCCCTTAACCCGCACTTCCAAGTTCTTCAATCCGTACTCTTTAGCGGCCTCACCTGCGCGCTCGGAAGCCACCTGGGCGGCAAATGGCGTGCTCTTGCGGGAGCTGCGAAAACCGCTGCCACCCGCGCTTGCCCAAGCCAGCACGTTGCCCTGTCTATCGGTGAGAGTGATAATCGTGTTGTTGAACGACGCATTTATATGCGCGATGCCATCCACCACGCTCCGCTTGACGCGCTTACGCGTTCGGCTACTCGCTTTGGCCATATCCCTTTCCTAATAGAGACTCACACACCGCTGACCGCTTGCAGGTCGCTCCGCGAATGACGCGGCAAAGCTGATTTCGGCAGTCGCGGCAATTAAACTCTAATGACCTAGGGCCGGTAGCCGAGCTACACAATCCCCAGCCAGGTGTCAAATCAAGCGCTTTGCCCTACCGGCTGATGGCCCGCCGCGGTCCCTTTCGTGTGCGCGCATTGGTCCGCGTCCTTTGACCGCGCACCGAGAGCCCGCGGCGGTGTCGGATACCACGATAGCAACCTAAATCCATTAGCCGCTTTATATCCATGGCTATTTGCCGACGCAGATCGCCTTCCACCGCGTACTTACCAATTTCGCTACGCAGATGCTCGAGCTCCACCTCGGTCAATTCCTGAATCTTGCGCTGCGGCGCGATGCTCGCTGCCTGGCAGATTGCCACGGCGCGGTTGCGCCCGATTCCATAGATGGAGGTAAGCGCAACCCCCGTATGCTTGTTGGCTGGTATGTTAACGCCAGCTATTCGGGCCATAAGGTCTTGCTCCTGATCGAATCCGACTACTAGCTATGGGCCAGACAATTACTGACAACAGCTTAGCCCTGACGCTGCTTATGCCGAGCCTCGATGCAGATGATCCGTAGCGTGCCTCTGCGACGTACGATCTTGCAGTTTCGGCACATTTTCTTGACAGACGCGCGTACCTTCATCACTCGTTCTCCGAATCTGTCCACCTTCGAGCGAATACCTTGCTACTGGGGCCTGGCCGCGCAAGCCCGCCTCACCGCAAACACGATAAACCACTCGAGTTCAGCGCATCAGACCACCGCCACCGCGACCGTGAGCGTGCAACTTAGCCTTCTTCATCAATGGCTCATATTGGTGACTGAGCAGATGCGCTTGCACTTGGGACATGAAATCCATCACGACCACGACGATGATCAGCAACGACGTACCACCAAAGTAAAACGGGACATTATAATACAAAATCAAAAATTGCGGCAGCAAACAAACCGCAATCAAATAGATTGCCCCGGCGAGCGTAAGCCGTGTCATGACTTTGTCAATGTAGCGTGCGGTCTGCTCACCAGGCCGAATACCTGCGATGAAAGCGCCGGATTTTTTCAGATTATCCGCGGTTTCCCGCGAGTTAAATACTAAGGCCGTGTAGAAAAAGCAGAAAAACGCGATAGCCGCGGCATAGAGTACCATGTACAACGGCTGCCCCGGACTCAACGTTTGCCCCAACCGATTCAACCAGCTCAGCCCCTCAGAGGATCCGAACCACTGGCCCAACGTTGCCGGGAATAAGATGATACTCGATGCGAAGATAGGTGGAATAACACCCGCCATGTTGAGCTTCAGCGGCAGGTGACTGCTCTGTGCCGCATACATTCGCCGCCCCTGCTGCCGCCGCGCATAGTTGACGGTGATGCGTCGTTGACCGCGTTCAATAAAAACAATCACCCAGACCACCGCGACCACAAGCGCCAGCAGAAACAAGATAATGCCGACACTCAACACACCGGTGCGCGCGAGCTCTATGGTTCCGCCGAGCGCCTGCGGCAACCCGGCCACGATTCCCGCGAAGATCAGCAGCGATATGCCATTGCCGATACCTCGCTCGGTAATTTGCTCACCTAGCCACATCAAGAACATGGTGCCCGTCACCAGGGTGACAGCGCCGATAAATACGAAGCTTGGCCCAGGGGTAATCACTACCGCCTGATTCTGCAAGGCCACCGTTATACCCACACCCTGAAACGCCGCCAATAACAAGGTCCCGTAACGGGTGTACTTCGTGATCTGTCGGCGCCCCTGCTCTCCCTCTTTGCGCAGCTGCTCCAGTGCGGGCACCACCGCGCTCATGAG
>JAKDMK010000314.1 GCA_030452365.1 Nitrococcus sp. | reverse complement strand
GAGCAACGCCGCATGGCCGGCTGTTGGGCGCAACCCGAAGGGCCGGGGCCATTTTCCCGCAATCCTACGTTGCCACTCGCTTATGTAGCCGGGCTACACTGCACTCGCGGCGTCTTGGCTTGCGAAAAAATGGCCTCCGGCGCGGCGTCGTGGGTGGATGTCAACAGGCCCTAATGCGCTTGTGTGAGTCCGGGAGACTGGCGGATACTGTAGTCATGGCTGAGCATACCGACCTGACCAATCATTTCCTGATTGCGATGCCGGCGTTGGCGGATCCGAACTTCGCCCAGACCGTGGCCTACATCTGCGAGCATAATCAGGACGGGGCCTTGGGTATCGTCATCAACCGGCCGTCGGAACTGACGCTTGCCGAGCTATTTACCCATATGGGGTTTGGCGAAGTGACTGGGACCATCGGCGAGCGACCTGTTTATGTGGGCGGACCGGTGCAGCGCGAGCGCGGTTTTGTGCTGCACTGCGCTGAAGGCAACTGGGACTCGTCCATGCGAATCTCCGATGACGTCACTATCACCACCTCCCGGGATATTCTGGAGGCGCTGGCCCGTGGCGAAGGGCCTAAGCAGTACCTGGTCGCCCTTGGTTACGCCGGTTGGGGGACTGGCCAATTGGAGCACGAGATGGCGCAGAATGCCTGGTTGAGCGGCCCACCCGACCCCGCCATCATCTTTGAGCAGGACGGACTCGAGCGCTGGCGCGCGGCCGCGCAGCTAGTGGGGGTGGATCTTACCCTGCTCTCTTCAGATGCCGGGCATGCCTAATCCGCGACAAGCGCCTGCTGAGATCTATTTGGGCTTCGACTACGGTTGGCGCCGGTTGGGAATCGCGGTTGGGCAGCGTCTAACCGGCAGCGCACAGCCCCTAACCACCCTACCCTGCCAGAAAGGCCAGCCGGAATGGGAAGCGCTACTAGCGCTCATCGAGACTTGGCAGCCCGCGGCGCTGGTAGTGGGCATCCCCTACCATGCCGACGGCTCGGCCTCGACAACCACGCTGCAGGCCACCGCTTTCGCCCGTCACCTGGAGCGGTGTTGCGGTTTATGCGTCCACCAAGTGGACGAGTGCCTGTCATCGCATGAAGCACGAAGGCGGCTACATGCCGCCGGGCAAACAGTGCAGGGTACGACGGGCAAAGCCCGCGTCGATCGGCTGGCCGCACAGATCATTTTGGAAACTTGGCTTAGGGCCTATTGACGTGCACCCACGGCGTCGCGGGTCCAGGTCAACAGGCCCCTAAGGAGCAAGAACTGGCATGAATCCGCTGCCCGAGGTGGACGACCTCCTTTCCCGCATGGGCAAAGATTTGCTTGCGCTCGTTGCGCAGCGGAACGCCGGACAACACGTCGCCCTTATCGGCATTCACACGGGCGGAGCCTGGCTCGCCGAGCGCTTGCACCCGATGCTCGGTCTTACGAGCCCGCCCGGCGCCCTTAATATCCACTTTCACCGGGACGACTTCAACCGCATCGGGATGCACCCCCATGTGCAACCCTCGCATCTACCCTTTGAGGTAGATGGCAGCCTGATTATCCTGGTCGACGATGTGCTCTATAGCGGCCGCACGGTTCGCGCCGCGCTCAACGAGATATTCGATTATGGGCGGCCGGCCGCTGTGCGCCTGGCCGTGCTAGTGGACCGATGCGGGCGCGAGTTGCCTATTGCGGCGGACGTCGTGGGCGCGCGCCTCGAGCTCAATCCGACCGACCAGGTCAAGCTGCTCGGACCTTCGCCGCTCGAGCTCAGCATCAAGCGGGAATATACATGACCAGGCAGCTCGATGCAGATGGTCGACTACGGCACTTCTTGACCACTGAGGGCCTGCCGCGCAACTTGCTGCTGCTGATCCTCGACACGGCGGAGTCGTTCGCTGGTGTGATCGGTAAATCGGTCAAGAAGGTGCCCCTGCTGCGCGGACGAACGGTGATTAATCTATTCTTCGAGGCCAGCACGCGCACCCGGATTACCTTCGAGCTGGCCGCCAAACGCCTCTCGGCCGATGTGCTCAATGTGAACGTGGCCACCACGACCGTAAAGGGCGAGAGCCTGTTGGACATGCTGCGCAATCTCGAGGCGATGCAGGCCGACATGTTCGTGGTCCGCCACTCCGAGAGCGGCACCGCCGAATACGTGGCGCGGCACGTTGGTGAGGCGGTCAGCGTGTTGAACGCCGGAGACGGTCGCCACGCCCACCCCACGCAGGCCATGTTGGATGCCTTCACCATTCGCCGCCACAAGGGTGACTTCGAGCCTCTCGTGATCGCCATCGTGGGCGATGTTATGCACTCGCGCGTGGCGCGCTCGCAGATCCACGCCCTCAATGGGCTCGGTGCAGGAGAAGTGCGCGTCATTGCGCCGCGCACCCTGCTGCCACGCAATATCGAGAGCTTGGGTGTGCGCGTCTTCCACGACATGCGCCTGGGACTCAAGGATGCCGACGTCGTGATAATGCTCAGGCTGCAGCGCGAGCGCATGCAGGGAGCGCTATTGCCGAGCGAGCCCGAATACTTCCGTCTTTACGGTTTGACTGAGGACAATCTGGCCGTGGCAAAACCGGATGCTATTGTCATGCATCCCGGCCCAATCAATCGCGGCGTCGAGATCGACTCACGAGTGGCCGACGGTGCGCGTTCAGTTATCCTGGAACAGGTAACCAATGGCATCGCCGTGCGCATGGCTGTCATGTCGATGGCGCTGGGAGCCCGCAGAGAAATTCCTCGGGCGCCGACATGACCAGAATCCGTATCCACGGCGGCCGTGTGATCGATCCCGAATCCGGCTACGATCGCCCGGCCGAGGTACTTATCGCCGATGGTCGTATTCTCGCCGTAGGTGAAGTACCGGCCGAACACGCCATGGATTTAGAGATTGATGCCAGCGGGCAAATCGTCTGCCCCGGCTTGATCGACCTTGCCACGCGTCTTGGGGAACCGGGGGCGGAACACAAGGCAACCATAGCCAGCGAGACCCGTGCCGGCGCGGCGGGAGGCATCACCACCCTGGTCTGTCTGCCCGATACCAACCCGGTGATGGATACCCCTTCGGTAGTCGAGCTGATGCACCGGCGCGCCCAAGGGGCCGGCAGCGCTCGGGTGCTGCCGCTGGGCGCTCTGACCGTGGGGCTCGCCGGTGAGCGGCTAAGCGAAATGGTCGCGCTTCAGCAAGCCGGCTGCGCCGCGATGACCGACGCCGGCCGCACCATACGCAATACGCTGGTACTGCAGCGCGCGCTGGAATATGCAGCGACTTTCGCTATACCCGTGCTGCTCACGCCAGCTGATCCCTGGCTGTCTCGGAGTGGCTATTTGCATGATGGCGTCGTGGCCACTCGGCTTGGCATACCCGGCATCCCCGAGTCCGCCGAAGCTGCCGAGTTGGGTCGAAGTCTCGCGCTGGTGGCGGATATACGGGGTCGCACTCATTTCGGGCGGCTGTCATCGCGCTCTGGCGTAGAACTGATCGCGCGCGCCCAAGCGAGCGGGCTACCGGTGACGGCGGACGCAGCGATACATCAATTTTTCCTAACGGAAACGGATTGTGCGGGGTTCGACACCCGCTTTCATCTGCAGCCGCCGCTGCGCGCAATAGCCGATCGCAAGGCACTTCGCGCCGCGCTGATCGACGAGACGATCGGGGTGATCTGCTCCGATCACCAGCCGCAGGATGCCGATGCCAAAGACGGACCTTTTACGAGCACTGAGCCGGGTGCCTGCGGCGTCGAT
The DNA here is from genome assembly GCA_030452365.1 of Nitrococcus sp. Lineage (GTDB taxonomy): Bacteria > Pseudomonadota > Gammaproteobacteria > Nitrococcales > Nitrococcaceae > Nitrococcus. The sequence goes on along the minus strand of JAKDMK010000314.1, from coordinate 55 downwards.
ACACTGCTCTCGCTACTGCTGCGGCTGGTCGAGGAAGAGGTCTTCAGCCTGCGCC
>JAKDMK010000057.1 GCA_030452365.1 Nitrococcus sp. | reverse complement strand
GCCATCATCTATAGCCCGCGCAGCGCTCCCGCCGCTCAAGACGAGGGTAATGCATGATATTTCGCAGTATCCTGGTAATTGTCGCTGTTATTATAGTTGTCGGGCTTTACCTCGGTTATCGGGTCTACGAGGGCCAACACAACGCGGCTTCGTTGCGTCAGGAAACGCTTGCAATGGCCACTCCGACGGTGTCAGTCATTCATGCTCAACCGGCGCCGCCAACCAGGACCATTACCCTTCCCGGGACCATAAGAGGTTGGCGTGAAGCGACAATCTATGCGCGTGTTCCTGGCTACGTGAAGATGTGGTACAAGGACTATGGCGAGGAGGTGCAAAAAGGCGACATCCTTGCCGAAATCGCCACGCCCAGACTCAATGCCAAATACCGCATGGCCAAGGCGGAAGTGAAAGCTCAACACGCCAAGTATGAGCTTGCCCAGGTGACCGCTCAGCGCTATACGAATCTACGCTCATCCCACGCGGTCGCTACGCAATCGATTACGGTGAAAAAAGCCGAACTGAAGATCGAAAAAGCGTTGCTCGCTAAAGCAAAGCAGCACCTTAACAACATCGAGGCTAAGCTGCGTTTCAAAAAGGTCGTCGCGCCCTTTGATGGGGTGGTAATCGAGCGCAACGTCACCGTCGGCGACTTTGTCAACGAGCTAGGGAGTCTAAGCTTAAAAGAAGCGGAAAAGGAAGCTAACCTATTCACCGTGGCTAAGTCCGATAAGGTTCGCCTTTTCGTTAGCGTGCCGCAGTCGTTCGGAGCCTTTCTCAAGCCCGGTTCAACCGCCGATGTTACCGTGCGGCAATTCCCTGATCGCCATTTCACCGCCGAGTTCATGACTGTCGCCAAGGGGTTTGATGAGGACACGCGCACGGCAGTGACCGAATTCGTGATCGACAACGAGGATCACGCGCTTTGGCCCGGCTCCTATGCCAGGGTCGAGATCACGGCGCCGGTTGAGCGCGACGCACTCATTATTCCGTCGAGTGCCATGGTGTTTCAGGAGCAGGGCACGACAGTGGCCGTGGTGAACAAGGATAACCGCATTCACTTGAAGCCGATCACCGTGAGTAAATACCTAGGCAAGGCATTCAAAGTGACGGAGGGGATCTCCGAAACCGATCGCATCGTGGACAATCCGAGCGCCGCTTTGCTCGAAGGGGAGAAGGTCCGGATCGTCACCCCAAGGCCAGGCTATATCAAGCAACCCGAAGCGGAATCCGCATCCGAGGAAAAAAACCCGCAACCAAGCGCTCCGGTTCCCAAGGATGGAATAGGTCATTCGAAGGACACCGGATGAGACGTATTCTCCTTGCTGGCGCTCGCGTCGGCTGTATTTTTCTGTTGGCGCTTGGTTTGACGGCTTGCATGAGCGGACCGGCCATCGATCTGGCCCCCGACTATCAGCCGGCGCAATTCATCCTGCCGGACTCGTGGGGCGGAACGAGCCCTTTCGCCAAAGCGAACCCCTCGGCTGGCGCGCTGCGCCGCGATTGGTGGACGCTTTATGACGACCCGATTCTGAATCGGCTTGAAACGCAGGCCATAGTAGCCAACCCCGATCTCCAAGCCGCTGCCGAGCGGTTCATCCAGGCCCGCGACGTGATGATGAAGAGCCGGTCGCGGCTCATTCCACACATTGGGCTGGGGTTTGGTGCCTCCAACAACAAACAGTCCGTCGATACTCTGTTTCGCGGCCTTGGCGAAGCTGGCCGCGAAGCGACGCTCGTTGCCGGGGGCCTTGCTTCCTGGGAGCCGGATTTTTGGTCAAGGATCCGCAACGAGACTCGCATTGCGATCTACCACGCCCAAGAAAAAGCCGCCGAATATGTGCTCGCGCGCCTCAGTCTGAATGCGGAAATTGCAACGGATTATTTCATATTGCGGGGCTTGGATGCGCAGGCGGCGATCTATAATCAATCAGTCGCCTCCTACCAGAATTTACTTGGAAAAGTGAAGAAACGGTTTGCCGGTGCTCTGGTGCCAAAAATTGATGTCACCCGCACCCAGTTTCTGTTGTTTAGCACGCAGGCGAGACTGATCGACATTCAGGTCGAACGTCAAGTTTTAGAACATGCGCTCGCTATTCTCGTCAATCGCGCACCGGCCAGTTTCAAGATTGAGCCGATCGATAGATTTCCATCAGTGGCATTCAAGGTGCCCGTGGAAATTCCTTCGACCTTGCTTGAGCGTCGACCTGACATCGCGGCGATGGAGCGCAAGATGGCACAAGCGAACCGCGGTATTGGAATCGCTCGCGCTGCGTTTTATCCGCACGTGTCTTTCGGCGCCGGCAGCGGATTCGAAGGGATCACCAGTCTATTCGATCTCGCTAAAAGTTTTTGGTCCTATGGATTAGACGTTTCACTCCCGGTCTTCCAGGGTGGGTATCGTCGTGCCCAATTGCAACAAACCTGGTCTGACTATCGCGAGACGGTAGACGAATACCGTTCGACGGTGCTCAACGCCTTTCGTGAGGTTGAAAACGGTTTGAGCCGGACGAGCCTGTTCTCCGCCAGGGTTGAAAAGCTGGTAGCCGCCGTCGAGGCCGCGCGTCAAACGCAATTGATGACCCTGAAACTCTATCATGGAGGCTTGAGTTCCAGTCTGGAGCTCCTCATGGCGCAAATCAACACTTTGAATGCGCGTATCGACGCAGTACAAGGTAAGCTCGACCTGATGCAATCCTCGATCGCGCTCATCCGCTCCCTCGGCGGGGGCTGGAACCGCAACCAATTGCCACCCGACGAAAAAATCCAGCCTATGGGCGTTTTCCAATATACCGATCTTGACAAACCACCTCCCGCTGGCGGAATCGATGTTCCGGCAAGCGATCACGGGGTATACAGCAAGGATTTGACCAAGCCTGTTGTCACGAAGGAAGGAGAATAAAAGCCTGCGCCCCGCCGATGGGCGCCGCTCCCACATCGGGAAGCAAAGATGTAGGGCGGATAAGCGAAGCGCATCCGCCACGGTGTTGGAGCACCACCGCCAGCACCAGGTACACCGTGAGCATTTGGGCGGAGAGATTAAAGTAAGGCGGTATTGGATCTGGTGGATGCGCTTCGCTTATCCACCCTACGCGGTACCGGCTGCATTACTTGGCGGAGCTTGTCAGATGGTATTTCTGAATTCGGTAACGCAACGTCTCGCGCGTGGCTTTGAGCAAGCGGGCTGCGGCGGTCACGTTACCGTCGGCCCTGGCCAGCGCAGATTCGATGATGCGCTGTTCCATTTGCTCTAGCGACAGACTGCCATCCAATGGTAGGTGGACGGTGCTGTCGTTGCCCGACGGGATGGGCGTTCCTGGCAGTCCTAGCCACTGATGGGGAAGACTCTCGTCTTCGGCAAGCAGAACGCAGCGTTCGATCGAATTGCGCAGCTCGCGTACATTGCCTGGCCAATGATAACGCTCCAGGGCTAACCAGGCGGCTTGCGCAATGACGCGGACGCGCTTGCCGGCCTTGGCATTGAACTCTTCGACCAAGAGGGGAACCAATAAGCGCAAATCCTCCTTGCGTTCTCGAAGCGGTGGGATCGCCAGTTGAAAAACCGCAAGGCGGTGATACAAATCGATGCGAAAATGCCCGGCTTCCACTTCTTTGGCCAAATCACGTTTGGAGGCGGCGATGATTTGCACTTCTACTTGGATGTCCCGTTTGCCGCCCAGGCGCCGGAAGCGTTTGTCTTCCACGGCTTTGAGCAATTTGGCTTGAATGCCGAGATCCAGCTCACCGAGCTCGTCCAAAAAAAGCGTGCCTCCGTCAGCCTGTTCCAATAAACCGTGATGGCGGCTCGTGGCACCGGTAAAGGCGCCGGCTTCGTAACCGAAGAGCTCCGATTCCACCAGTTCCCGGGGAAGCGCGGCGGAATTGAGCTCCACCCAGGGTCCCTGGTGCCGAAGCCCGCTGTAGTGCAGCACCCTCGCGGCCAAACCCTTGCCGGTGCCGGTTTCACCTTGAAGCATCAAGGAGGAGAAGGGGAGCTGGGCGAGGCGCTCGAGCATTTGGCGCAGTTTGATCGTTGCAGGGCTATCGCCTACAAACACGCTCGGAGTGTATCTGGCGTTGCCCTGGGCGGTTTCGAAAGTAAGCCGGCGCTGGGCGTGGGCGCAACGGGCTGCGTTTTCCAGCAAGAGGTTCAGGTAATTGGGGTCGCAGGGTTTTTCCAGGAAGTCGTAGACGCCCAGGCGCACGGCCCGAACCGAGTCCGCCACCGTGCCATAACCGGTGAGAAAAATCCATTCGCAACCGGGGCGACGTCCGCCGTGTTGTTCGAAGAAATCCAACGCGTTACCGTCAGGCAAACTCATATCCGACAACACCACCAAAGGTTCCAAGTGCTGGTCGGTCAAAAGCCGTCTCGCCTCGCCAAGGTTGCGAGCGAGCCAAACGTCCCAGTCCAGCTTTCGATAGTAGTGGGTCAGTTCTTCCCCTAGCAGGACTTCGTCTTCGACGATCATGAGTGAGTTGCTCATGGTAGCTCCACGATTACCCGAGCGCCGTGAGGCTCCCTATTGCCGAGCTTCAAGCGACCGTCGAGGGACGAAACGAAGCGTTTGACCATCAGGAGACCAAGGCCCGTGCCACCTGCCCGGCCGCTGGCAAAGGGGCGAATGCCGCTGTCCAACATTTCATTGGCAAATCCGGGGCCGTCGTCGCTGACCGTGAGAACCAGGCGATCTCGTTCTCGGTGGGTTTCGACCCAGATGTGGCCCGGCCTTTCTTCCAGGACTTGCGCGGCGTTCAGTACCAGGTTGATCAACGCCTGCCGCAAACCGGTTTGCGGCAGGCGCGCCTTGATCTCCGGTTCCCCCTGATAATGGAGCTCAATAGCGTCGGCAATCTGGTAACGAATCAGTTCCAATACTTGCCGAATCTCCAGATCGAGATCGGTCTCTTTGATCGGTTCGGGTTGATGTCGGGCCTGGCCCAGCAGCTGATTGAAGTGCCGGCTCATGCGTTCCAATTCGGTGATAACCAGGTCGAATCGACGTTGCATATCCGCGTCGTGGCACTCGGTACGCAGATTATGCAAGGTGATTTGGATACCGGCCAGCGGGTTGCGCAGTTCATGAGCGATCCCGGCAACCACCTCGCCCACTGCCGCGAGGCGCTCGGCGCGGGCTAGATTCTGGCTTTGAGCGAGTAAGGTTCGGGCGGCGGCGCGGACCTGCGCCTCCAAGGAACGGGTGTGCGCCGCACGGGCCTCCTCCAGCGCGGCGAGCCGAGTTACCATGTGGTTGTAGTTGCTGATGAGGGTGCTCCAGGGCGGCACCTCGTCGGCAACAGGGATCGGTTCCAATCGCCCCTCGGAGAGCCGTAATAAGAGGTGGTTCATTCTCTTGATGGGGGCAAACAACCAATGACGGGCGAGCACAATACCCAGGCCCAGCAGCAGGGTCAGGGCGGCGGTTCCAACCAGCGCCGCTTGCAGTTCTATCTCGGTGTCGCCCACCACCTTGGTCAATAGATTGCGTTCGTTGATGTTCTCGTGTTCCAGCAAATTTTGCAGTTTAAGTGCTACTGTTGCCAAATGGTCTTCAGTCGGGTGTTCCAGAAGGCGCCGGATCGGGTCGATCGCCGGTTGCAATCGTCCTGTCGAAAGATCCCTCAATGCAGCTTGCAACCAGGTTAGCGCGGCCGCGTCGGGTTGCCCATCTGGCAGTTGGCGGATACGGTGCTCGATGGCCTGTAGCTGATTTACCTGGCCAACGGTGTTCTCGATCTGATGAATTCGCTCCAGATTGCGCCAGGTTAAGACGGTGAAGCCAATCAGTACCGACACTAAGGCAAGGGCCAACACTGCGCCGCCGATTAAGACCGGCTGGTAGAGCAGAGATTTGACGGGCATGGGGTTGCGAGTGGATGGATCACGACGCTTTGGTTTCATATCTTCGCTCCACCGCCCGCACTGCGCCCATCATGAGGGAAGACCCTCGTCCGATTCCAGGCGAACCGCCCGATAAAGGTGAACGCGCAGGCAAGCATATTTCGTGCCGGCGCTAGTTCAAAGCTGGTAGGGCAGCCTGATTCCTGGAAGGTTCGCGGAAAAGTCTTTTGTGTTGCGAGTGAGGAGCAGTGCGCCGTGGTGTTGGGCTGTGGCTCAGATAGATGAGAATGTTCGTGTCGAACAGTGCCTTCAAGGCAGCCACTCTTGGCGCAGAGCTTCCTGATAGGACAGGCCATCGCAGCGGTTGGCCCACACACCGAAAGCTTCCTCGGTCAGCTGTGACGGGTGCAAATCGAGATATTGACGCACCGCGCGTCGAATGGCCTCTGCCTGCGAGATGCGTTCCCGCTTCGCGAGTGCTTTGATTGCTTGCAGCTCCTTTTCCGGAAGGTCAACTATGGTTCGCATGATGCGGGACTCACTTTGTATTAGATAACGATATCATACGCACCCCAGCGCGGCACAAAGACTTTGGTTAGTGCGCCGTTCTTGTTGTAATTTGGTGTGAAGCGTTAGATGCGCGTCATGCAGCGATCGCGTCGGCCGTGGCGGCAGACTGGTAGCGGCTGGCTATTAGAATTTGCCGGTGGGCGCGGTTAGTATGGCTGAGTCCTTGATATGGCCAGAGAGTTGGGGGGAGCGTCTTGAAACTCGAAACCATTGCCATCCACGGCGGCTATCAGCCCGAGCCCACCACCAAGGCCGTGGCTGTTCCCATCTATCAGACCACCTCTTACGCCTTCGACAGCACCCAGCACGGCGCCGATCTCTTCGACCTCAAGGTGCCGGGCAATATCTACACTCGCATCATGAACCCGACCAATGCCGTGCTCGAGCAACGGGTGGCGGAGATGGAGGGTGGTATCGGCGCGCTGGCGGTTGCCTCGGGTATGGCGGCCATCGAGTATTCCATCGAGACCATCGCCGAGGTGGGCGACAACCTCGTCACCACCACCAAGCTCTACGGCGGCACCTACAATTTCTTCGCGCACGGCCTGCCGCGGCGCGGGATCGATGCGCGCTTCGCCGCCCACGACGATTTCGAGGGCATCGCGGCGCTCATCGATGAAAAGACCAAGGCGGTGTTTTGCGAGACTGTGGGTAACCCCTCGGGGAATATCGTCGATATTGAGCGCCTCGCTGAAATCGCGCAGGCCAGCGGCGTGCCGCTGATTGCCGATAACACCGTGCCCTCGCCTTACCTGTGGCGGCCCATCGAGCACGGGGCTGACATTGTGGTGCACGCCCTGACCAAGTATATGGGCGGCCATGGCAACAGCATCGCCGGCGTGATAGTCGACTCCGGTAAGTTTCCCTGGGCGCAGCACAGTGAGCGCTTCCGGATGCTCACCGAGCCGGACCCGTCCTATCACGGCGTGGTGTACACCGAGGCGCTGGGCGAGGCGGCTTTCATCGGCCGGGCGCGCGTGGCGCCGCTGCGTAACACCGGCGCGGCGCTGTCTCCTTTCAACGCCTTCCTGGTGCTGCAGGGGATCGAAACGCTCCCGCTGCGCATGGAGCGCCACTGCGAGAACACGCAAAAAGTCGCCGAGCACCTCAAGGGCCACCCGCGGGTAACCTGGGTGAATTACGCCGGCCTGCCGGAGAGCCCCGATCATGCGCTTGCCGAGAAATACATGGGCGGCAGGGCTTCCGGCATTCTCAGCTTCGGCATCAGGGGTGGCGCCGAGGCGGGCGCTCGGTTCATTGACGCGCTCGATCTCATCGTGCGGCTGGTGAACATCGGTGATGCCAAGTCATTGGCTTGCCACCCGGCCACTACCACGCACCGCCAGCTCAGCGACGCGGAGCTTGAGAAGGCCGGCGTGCCTCGGGATCTGGTGCGGCTGTCCATCGGCATCGAGCACATCGACGACATTCTGGCCGACATCGATCAGGCGCTTGCCGCGGCGAAGTAAGCGTGGTCGCCGTTGCCGGAGCTGTCTGCCGATACGGCATGGGCCCGCCTGTCGGAGGCTTCATCAAATGAGCACCACAGAGGCAGTGAGCGTAGAAGAACAAAATGGACAGGTAGTCGACGACTCCGCCATGCGTCGGGCCATCGCCGGAGCGGCCATTGGCAATGCTCTGGAGTGGTTCGATTTCGGAGTCTACGGTTATTTCGCCGTTACCATCGGTCAGGTGTTCTTCCCGACCCACAGCACGACGGCCTCGCTGTTGTCGGCATTCGCCGTCTTTGCGGTTGCCTTCGTGGCGCGGCCGGTCGGGAGTCTCTTCTTCGGCCCGCTCGGCGACAAAATCGGCCGCAGCGGAGTGCTGGTGGCGACGATCCTCATGATGTCGGGCACGACTTTCGCAGTCGGGCTGCTGCCAAGCTATGACACGATCGGCATCTGGGCACCCGTCGGCCTGATTATTCTTAGGCTGATGCAGGGCTTCTCCACCGGCGGCGAGTACGGTTGCGCCGCTACCTTCATTGCCGAGTACGCCCCGGATGAGCGGCGCGGGTTTTACACGAGTTGGCTGGAGCTCGGCACCCTGGCGGGTTATTCACTGGCGGCGATTTTGGCGGCCGTGCTCGCCGCTCTGCTCTCGAGTGAGGCCATGTCATCGTGGGGCTGGCGCATTCCGTTTCTCATGGCGGCGCCTATGGGCATCTTCGGCTTGTACCTTCGGCTCAAGCTTGAGGACAGTCCGGCATTTAATCAGATGAAGAGCGCGGGCGAGGTCGCGCAAGCGCCGCTGCGTGAGACGGTGATCGGGCACTGGCGGCCGATGCTGCTGTGCATCGGTGTCGTGGTCGTTTGGAACGTGGCTTACTACACCGTGCTCAAGTATATGCCAAGCTATCTGACCGTGCGCTTGAATATGAGCGAATTGCGTTCCTTGCTGCTCTCGCTCGGGATCCTGATTGGGATGATGGCGTTGCTGACGTTTATCGGACGGCTTTCTGACCGCATCGGGCGTAGGCCGGTGCTGCTGGTGGCCTGCTTGGGACTGCTGCTGTTTTCGTATCCCGCCTTCGCGCTGATGCAGGGCGGTACCGGGCTGGCATTTGCAGGCTTGGCCATCGTCGGCTTCTTCGTCGTGTTGCTGTCAGGCACGCTACCGGCAACCTTGCCGGCAATCTTCTCCACCCGAGTTAGAAATGGCGGTTTCACGATTTCGTATAATCTGTCCACCTCGCTCTTCGGCGGTACGGCGCCGCTGGTGATTACCTATCTCATCTCGATAACGGGCAGCAATTACATACCAGCCTATTATTTGATGGGGGCGGCGGCGATTGCGATCACCCCCATTCTACTCATTCGGGAAACGGCCGGGCTGCCGCTGGCGGGTGCTAAAGCGTTACACGAGTCGCGCACGCCGGTGTATGAACCCTCGCCTTAGGCTTGGTTGGAAGTACCGGTCGCGACGGCGCGTTCGATGATTGGCTGCCACGCGGGCTCGACGGGCAGGTCAAAGATCTCGGCCAGAACGTGATCGAGCTCAGCGGCACTCAGCGTGCGCCTCTCCATACCGCCAGCCGGAGTCCGCACAGTCAGGCGGTTGTTCAGGAGTGCGTAGCGCGCAGGATCTCGAGCGTCGGCGTTCGCGGCCCCTGATAGCCGATACGAGCGCAATAGGCGTCAAGGTCTACCTCAGTCATTGAAGTCCTGTCTCTGCACGGTATGTGGGATACATAAACGCGACAACAACCACAAGCGTTCATCAGCAAATAGAGGTTGAAGAAAAACGGCTGCATGGGTGTCGAACC
>JAKDMK010000313.1 GCA_030452365.1 Nitrococcus sp. | reverse complement strand
AGTGGACAGCGCGGCTACCACGCTACCCAGAGCGAACACCACTAATCCGCCGATGATGATCGGCTTGCGCCCAATCCGGTCCGAGGCCATGCCCATTGGCACCTGCAACATGGCTTGGGTTAGGCCATAGGCGCCCAAGGCGAGCCCAATCAGCATCGGTGTGGCTGACGTGAGCTCGTCTGCATAAAGCGTGAAGACGGGCATAATAAAGAACAGCCCGAGCATGCGCAGACCAAAGATCGAGGCGAGACCGAGCGATGCCCGACGCTCGGCGCTCGTCATCGGATTGCTTGACCGAGGATTCTTGGAGCTCAAGATTTTGGGTACTGTAAAGGCTGATGAGGGGAACTGCCTTGGCAGCAGTATAGTAACAGGTCGCCGTTCCGACCCCAAGCTCGGTTACGCACAAGACTCGCCGTCTCACCACCGAGGCGACACAGGCAGCGAAGATCCAGTGGTTGTGTACCGCCAGTTATGGAGTCACTGATTTATTCCTCACACCGGCGCAGGCCGGTGGCCATATGAAGGCCAGTGTCGACGAGCAGGCCCAAACGCGAAACGATTTTCCCGCGGGGTAGAGCCGCATGATGACAAATTGCATCGAACAGATCGGATTTCTCGCCGCGGCGGTGCTGGTCGGCGTGAGTAGCTGTACCGGCGGCTCGGGTTTCGGTGGCTTGGGTGGTTCGGGTTCCGTCAACTGCGCGTCCGCCGCGCGGGCGGACGTCGCGGTGAAGCTGGAGCGCGCCTACCCGAATCTCACCTTCACCGCTCCTGTCGCCCTGTTGCAGGCCCCGGCCGATGCGTCGCGCTGGTTCGTGGTCGAGCGCGCCGGGGTCATACGCAGCTTCGATGCCACGAACGAGACCACCGCTACCAGCGATGTCGTCATCAACATCAGCGGACAGGTGGACACGAGCGGCGAAGGAGGCCTGCTGGGCTTCGCCTTTCACCCGCGGTTCGCCACCAACGGCGAGGCCTTTCTCTCCTACACCACGAGCGGTAACCCACTGACCTCGATCATCTCACGCGTGCGGAGCGTGGACAGCATGACGTTCGATCCCGCGACTGAAGAAGTTATTTTGACACTCGATCAGCCCTTCACCAATCACAACGGGGGACACATCGTCTTCGGGCCGGATGGATTTCTGTACATCGGTTTCGGCGACGGCGGATCGAGCGGCGATCCACTGAACAACGCGCAGAACCTCAACAATCTCTTTGGCGCGCTGCTGCGCATCGACGTGGACATTATGACACCTTACGGCATCCCGCCCGATAATCCGTTCGTGGGCAGCGGCGGCAGTTCCGCCGAACCGCAGCCTGAGATCTACGCCTATGGCCTGCGCAATCCTTGGCGCTTCAGTTTCGATCGCGTGAACCGCACACTGTGGCTGGGCGACGTCGGTCAGGATGAGATCGAAGAGGTCGATATCATCGAGAACGGCGGTAATTACGGCTGGCGCTGCTACGAGGGCAGCGCGGAATTCAAGCTCAACGGCTGCGGCGCACGCAGTGAGTATATCTTTCCGGTCGCCGAATACTGTCACGACGAGGGGAACTCCATCACCGGTGGTTATGTCTATCGCGGCGGCGCCATTCCGGAATTGCAGGGCGTTTACGTGTTCGGCGACTTTGTCTCGGGCACGATCTTCGGATTGTTCACCGACGCCGGCGGCTTTGACCGGCGCGTATTACTGGACACCGATCTCAACATCGTGTCCTTCGGCCAGGGCGCGGACGGTGAACTGTACATCGTCGACTTTGGCGGCGGAGTGTATCGTCTGGTCGCGGATGGAGGATAGAAGGGACAGCGGGGCGAGTCTTTCAATCAACAGTTGCTTCCATGTTGCTACAACCCCTCTCTGCGAACCTCCGAGCGGCCGTTTGTGGCCGCAGCCGGTCACCCCCGCACGCGCATCGGCATGTCCGCTGCCGGTCATCATGCGGACGTCCGCCGAGTGTGCTATGGCGGACTGGGCGGCCATGGTCGGACTGCGACGAGCGCTCACGCGTGTTCTGCGGTAGCATGTGTTTCTTGGGACTCGACGGCGCGGTCGGCCAGCGCCTCGCCAGCGCCCGCGTACAGGTGAACGATTACGTTCAGACCGAGCTTTTCCAACTCCTCTACGTCCTCGCGATAGAATGCGACCGCGGCGACCGTGCCCTTTTGATAGCCGATTCGGCGCAGTTCGCGTAAGGCATCAATGTTGGTGTGTTGCGAGGGCATGGCCAACACAACAATTTCGACCAGCCCGGTGCGTACCACGCGAGTCCAAAAATCGTAGTCCGTGGCGTCGCCCTCGACGACGTTGAGACCCTGCTTCTTGAGGGCCTGGACGCGGTACGGGTCGTGTTCGACGCCGAGGACTTTATGGCCATGCTTTTGCGCAAGCTGCGTGTAAGTTGCCAGGCCGACCCGGCCCATGCCCAAAACAACCGCGCTCGCATCACCAATCTGAATCGGCCGGTCCTCGGGATGGATCTTCTCCGGCGGTCGAGCGGGCAGCCTCTGCGCCAGACGCGATACCCAGGACACGTTGCCCGGGTTAACCACTGAAGAGATGATGAATCCGCCCGACACCGCAATCACCAGCGAGAGCAGCCAGTGCGGCGAAAGCCACCCGGCATTGACGCCCATCGCGGCGACGATGAGGGCAAACTCGGAGTAGTTCGAGAGCAAAAGGCTCGCCAGGACGCTGGTGCGGTTGCGCAGCCCGAGAAGCCATAGAATGAGCCAATAGAGGATCGCCTGTATGGGCAGGAGCAGAAGGAGCAGCAAACCGACTTCGATATGGTCGATTGTGGGCAGCCCCTTGAACCCGATGCTGACGAAGAAGCCGACCAGCAGCAGCTCTTTCATGGTAAACAGCGTATCCGAGAGCTGCTCCGATCCGGGCCGGGGCGCCAGAATCAGGCCCATAATGAGCGCACCGAGGCTGCCCGATAGACCGAGCCATTCGAAGAGCGCATAGCCGGGTATCAGCGCCATCGCCATTCCGAACAGCGCCCCCATTTCGCCGTGCCCGAGGCGGTACCAGTTCTTCGTCAGCCAGGCCAGGACGGGTATCGCCACGACCAGACCCAGCGAGAAAATGCTTGGCGCCTCGCCCTTCGATATGGAGATCACCGCGACGGCTGCGATATCCTGGATGATCAGAACCCCAATGCAGATATTGCCGTAGAGCGCCTGTTCATCGCCACGATCCTGCAGGATCTTGATAACAAAGATCGTGCTGGAAAATGAGAGCACGAGGGCGAGGGTGGCAAAGACGTAAAGCTTTTCGGGTCCGAATGCGCCGAGCGCGCTCAGCGCTGCAAGAAATGCCGTCCCGATCACCGTCATCAGGAGCATGTGCGCGCTGGCGCTCAGCCATACCTGCTTGCCGAGAAGCGTGCGAAGATCAAGGCGCAGGCCGATCGCAAACAGCATCAAGGTCACTCCGATGTCCGCCATCAACGCGAGCTCATGACGTTCAGGCACGCCGATGGCGTTGAGGATGAACCCGGCAGCAACGAACCCGACCAAGGGCGGCATCTTTACCAGCCGGGCGGCCAGCCCGCAGCCGAAAATTACCGCCAGATAAGACAGAACAACGTTCATGAATCACACTATGGCTGAGCTGAAAATAATCCCCTGCGGTACCGGCTCCGGCTCTAATGTATTGACTCTATAGTCGACTACTCAGTTAGAGTGCCTCCTTGGAGACAATCGGCACTGGTGAGCTGGGAAGAAGCACTCTCGCGCATGCATGCCCAGTGCCCCGCAAAGTGACCGGTACAGGGCTGCCCAATCATAGAGATACTTGCGGG
>JAKDMK010000056.1 GCA_030452365.1 Nitrococcus sp. | reverse complement strand
CCGCTGCGTAATTGCGCAGCGGACTACTCAGCTATGACGCTTCCCGATGAGGGGCCGCGAGCGGCTGGCCCGGCGCTTGCGCCGGCGCCTGAGCTGGTGGACGATGTGCAGGCGCCACAGCAAGTGGATGCTGCCGTAGCCCGCTAGGGCAAGCATGGACCCGATGGGGATATAGCCGACCATCTGGGGTTCCAGATGCGTGCGAATTGCGCCCAGAACCAGTGCACGGTTGGCTCGAAGCCGAAGTGAATGGTTACGGGCGAGCCGATGACCCATGTTCCGACAATGTAGCTTAAGTAGAAGAAGGGCGGCATGGTGATGGGATTGGTAATCCACACCAGAGCGACAGAGATAACGAGGTTGGCACGCAGCAGGATGGCGAGCATCGCGGCCATCAACATCTGTCCGGGCAGTGGAATGAATGCTACGAACAGTCCGCATGCGACACCGCCCGCAACGGATCTGCGGTTGAGGTGCAAGAGATAGGGATCATCGAGCAATCGCCCCAGCGGACGGAGCTCCCGGCGCGCTAGGACCTTGTCGACATTCGGGAGATGTTGTTTGAGGAACTGCCTCGGCATTTAACGCTTCCACCCGCCGCGGCGCATGACGCCGATAATTTATCATAGCTCGGCAATGGAAGGCCGGGGGCAGCGCAGGGATGGCGGCTTTCGCAATTGGCGTAATTGGCTTTCAGTTGTTGCCCTGGCCATTGGCCGGTTGGCTGGCGCTTGCGGTTGTGCCTTTGTTGGCGCTGCTGCTTGCCCGCGGCCGTGCGCGCCAGTTGGGCCTGCTCGCATTGGGTGTCGCTTGGGCGGCGGTGGCCGCGGCCTGGGCCCTGGAGAGCCGGCTGCCGAGGTCGCTCGATGGCCAGATCCTGGTTCTGGAAGGCGTAATAATCGGGCTGCCCGAGCACACAGCGGTGCGGCAACGCTTTCTGGTTCGGCCCACCCGAATCATTGACTATCCGGCAGAGCGTCCGTTACCGCGACGGGTCCGCCTCTCTTGGTACGGCCGGGCGCCGGATGTCCACCCCGGCGAGCATTGGCGCTGGCGGGTGAAGCTAAGGCCGCCACGTGGCCTGATGAACCCAGTCAGCTTCGACTACGAGCGTTGGCTGTTCCAAAACCGCATCGATGCCACTGGCTACGTGCGCGCTACGGGGCAAGCGCGGCGGCTTGGCGTCGAATGGAGCGTGGATGCGCTGCGCGAGCGCATTTCCCTGCGCATCACGACGGTGCTGGAAGGGCAATCCAGCTCCGGTGTGCTCCCCGCGCTGGTTACCGGGGATACCCGCGGCATTGACTCGAGCACCTGGCACGATCTCAACGCCGCTGGCATTACTCACCTAGTCGCCATCTCGGGATCGCACATCATGCTGGCGGCGGGATTGGCCTACTGGCTGATCGGGGGGCTGTGGCGGCGCTTGCCGCGAGTGCCGCTTTGGCTGCCGACTCCGCTCGCTCAGGCTGTCGCCGGCACGCTGGTGGCGGCCGGCTACGCCGCACTCGCGGGCTTTTCGGTGCCGACTCAGCGCGCGCTGATTACACTCGCAGTCCTGGCAAGCGCACGGCTGGCGCGACGCCGCATCGGGTATCTGCGGGCGTGGTGGAGTGCCATGGCGGCGGTATTGGTCCTTGATCCGTTTGCCCCGCTTGGTCCCGGTTTCTGGCTGTCCTTTGCCGCCGTGGCCGTGATTTTGCTGATCGTGCGTCGTCGTTCCGGCCGGGGCCGCGGGCGGGAGATAGTGCGCTTGCAGTTTGCCATCGCCCTGGGGCTGCTGCCGATTATGTCGATCTACTTCCAACGCAGCTCCTTAATCGGCCCAGTGGTCAACCTGGCGGCGGTTCCGCTGGTCGACGTGCTGTTAGCCCCAGGGGCCTTGCTGGGCACCGCGCTACTGTTCATTCATCCCGGACTCGGCGCGCTGCTGGTGCAGGGGCTGGCGTGGACGATTCAGATTTTGCTGATCGGTCTCGAGCACTTGGTGCATGCCGTGCAGCCGCTGATAGCGCTGCCCGCACCGGTGCCCTGGGCCGTTGCACTGGGTGCGCTGGGCGCGGGTTTGCTGTTGCTGCCTGGTGGGTTTCCCGGCCGGGTGCTGGCATTGCCGCTGCTCGTCCCGCTGCTGGTGGGTATCCGAACAGGGCCGGACTTCGGGGAGGCCTGGGTGACAATGCTGGACGTGGGACAGGGGGCCAGCGTAGTGGTGCGTACAGCCGGACATGTGCTGGTCTACGATACCGGCCCCACATGGGGCAGCAATTCTTCAGCGGCGCGTGTCTCACTGGTGCCGTTTCTGCGCTCTCAGGGGATAGCGGAGGTTGATCGCGTGATGGTCAGCCACGCGGATGATGATCATTCCGGTGGCTTGGCGACGTTGCTTGCTGCGCTGCCGGTTGACGATGTGGTGATCGGCGAGTCGTTTGCGGAGGCCCCGCCCGGCGCGCGGCTATGCATCCGGGGCCAGGCATGGCGGTGGGACGGTGTGCGCTTCCGCGTGCTCGCCCCCAGCGCGCGCGGTCTGCGCGGCAATGCGGCCTCCTGTGTCATCCGCGTTGCGAGCACGGGTGCGGCACTGCTGCTTGCAGGCGATTTGGAGCGCAGCGGAGAGCAGGAGCTATTAAAGCAGGTCCAGCGCCTCTCGGCGGATGTGTTGATGGTGCCCCATCATGGCAGCCGCACCTCCTCCAGCGCTGCATTTGTGCGCCGAGTCCATCCAAGCCTTGCGCTGCTAAGCGTCGGTCGTAACAATTCGTATGGGTTGCCTGCCGCGGAGATTATCAATCGCTATCGCAGGCTCGGTGTGCGCGTGCTGCGAACGGATCGCGACGGTGCCATACAGCTGCTCCTGGGCGCCGACGGCTACCGCGTGCGCGCCCGGCTGCGCCGCGATCGGGGAGGCTATTACCACCTGCAACCGTGAACGGCGTCGTTTCGGCCGCGACCGATAATCCAGTATTATTGGAGTTCACAAGGGTTTGGTAGCGAGTGCGTAGCGTATCGTGTGGGAATTGATCAAGCCAGGTGATCGGGTCATGGCGCCGATCAATCAGCAGGGCCGATATTTCCTCGATGATCAAGCTTTGCGGGATGACCGCGAGGAAACCCTGCGCCGGGCGCTCGCGCAGCGCCTCGACGGGCGCGACCCGCAGACCAGCCGGCCGATTATGCGGGCGGACGGGCGCATTGAGCGTCTGCATGTCGTAACCGTCTTGGGCACCGCGGCTGGGCTGCAACACGTTGCAATCGTTAGAATACCGCCAGGACAATGAGCACATTGAGCACCTCGAACAACGGCGCGGGCCGGTTCAACATTTACCGGCGTTTGTTTAGCTATAGTCGAGACCACTGGCTCATAGGCGTTCTCTCCCTGATCGCCATGGTCATCACCGGCGCGAGTCAGACGGTATTCGCCTGGCTGATCAAGCCCATGCTGGATGCCGGCTTTGTCGCTCGAGATCCTATGATGATGCGGCTGATCCCACTGGGGCTGCTTGCGCTCTTCGTGCTGCGGGGGTTGAGTAATTTTGGCGCGAGCTACGGTACGGCCTGGATCAGTCGTAACGTGATCAAGCGGCTGCGCTCCGAGGTGTTCGATCGCCTGCTGAGCTTGCCCAAGCGCTACTATGATGATGCCTCTTCGGGGATGCTGCTCTCGAAGCTGACCTACAACGCCGAGCAAGTCGCCAGTGCTGGCGCCGATGCGCTTATTACCGTTGTGCGCGATACGGCTACGGCCGTGTTCCTGATGGCCTACATGTTCTACATCAGCTGGCATTTGGCGCTGAGCTTGCTCGCGTTGGGGCCGGTGATGGCGCTGGTGATCTTGTATGTCAGCAAGCGCTTCCGGCGCATCAGCCATAGAATACAAAGGAGCGTCGGCAGCGTGGCTTACGTTGCCGAAGAGGTGATTGATGGTCACGAGGTGATCAAGATTTTCGGCGCTCAGGACTACGAGCGTCGCCGCTTCGAGCCGGCAAATGAACGCAATCGCCGGCAGTTCATGAAGTTTGTCGCGATCAAGGGGCTGAGCACGCCGGTGGTGCAACTCGTGGCTGCAACGGCGCTGACCGTCGTAATCTACCTGGCGACACTGGGTGGGGGTGTCACAAACATCACGGTCGGGACATTCGTCTCTTTCATTACCGCGATGCTGCTGCTGCTGCCGCCGCTCAAACGACTGACCCAAGTCCATGCATTGATCCAAAAGGGGCTCGCGGCGGGGGAGAGCCTATTCGAGGTCATCGACGAGGTACCTGAAACGGATAGCGGTCACTTGGAGCTTGGCCGGGTTTGCGGTCGGATCGAATACCAAGATGTGCGCTTTGCCTATCGCAGCGACGCTCGCGAGGTGTTGCGCGGAATCGATATCCGTATCGAACCCGGCGAGACCGTCGCGATCGTCGGACCCTCGGGCAGCGGCAAAACCACGCTCGCCAATCTGCTGCCGCGCTTCTATGAGCCGTGCGCCGGGCGCATCCTGCTCGATGGGGTGCCGCTCGCTGACTACCGACTGGCCGGTTTGCGCGCGCAAATCGCCTTGGTGAGCCAACAGGTAATACTGTTCAATGACACGATTGCAGGCAACATAGCGTACGGGCGCCTAGCCGAAGTGGGGATGGATGAGGTGCGGCGAATCACCGAGTTGGCAAATGCCCGGACGTTCATCGAGGGATTGCCGCAGGGGTTTGAAACCCTCGTGGGCGAGAATGGAGTGCTGCTCTCCGGTGGGCAGCGCCAGCGCATCGCCATCGCGCGGGCGCTTCTCAAGGATGCGCCTGTTCTCATCCTCGACGAAGCCACCTCCGCGTTGGATACCCAGTCCGAGCGCCTGATCCAACATGCGCTGGATACGCTCATGCGCGGGCGCACGACCCTGGTAATTAGTCACCGCCTGTCTACGGTGGAGAATGCCGATCGAATCATTGTCCTCGACGAGGGATGCGTGGTCGAGGTGGGTACCCATAGCGAACTGTTGGCCCGTAGCGGCCTATATGCCAGCCTATATCGCAGACACCGGCCGCCGCCGTCGCAGCTCGGCATCCGCGCCGGCTGAGTGGTTGAGAGATGAAACCGGCTATGCTGGATCTGCCACAGTTCTGGCTTCAAAAAGGGTGGTCTGCACGGGCTTTGTGGCCGTTTGCGGCTTGTTTCAGCGGCACGGTTCAGGCGCGTGCCGTGGCCTATCGTCGCGGGTGGCTGCGAAGCCACCGAATCGGTGTGCCGGTTGTCGTGGTCGGCAACCTATTCGTTGGCGGCACCGGTAAGACGCCCCTTGTGATCTGGCTGGTGGAGCGGCTGCAGGCCTATGGATGCCGACCGGGCGTGGTCGCTAGGGGTTATAATGCAACTACGGGCGGGAAGCTGCGGGTGGTGGATGCAACGGACGATCCGGTACGCATGGGCGATGAGGCGGTGCTGATTGCCGCGCGTACGAGCGCACCGGTAGCCGTGGGCGCCGACCGGGTTGCAGCCGCCGAGCTCCTCGTAAGGGAGCGACGTTGTGATCTAATTATTAGCGATGATGGTCTGCAGCATTATCGGCTGGCGCGCGATGCCGAAATTGCGGTGTTCGATGCCGAACGCGGCGTAGGCAATGGCCATTGCCTGCCGGCTGGACCCTTGCGCGAACCATTGTCGCGTCTGCGGCGGGTTGATCTGGTGCTCGGCAACGGCGGTGCCGTGAGTGCTGGCGGGTACGCCTTTCACTTGATACCAGGACCGCTCGCTGCGCTCGGAGGCGGTTGCTCTGCGGTTGAGCCACCCGTGGTCGGCGCGCGTGTCCGGGCGGTAGCCGGCATCGGCCATCCCGAGCGCTTTTTCCGGCTGCTGCGGATGCAGGGTTATCGGGTAGTGTCACACCCGTTCCCGGATCATCACCCGTTTCGGCAGAAAGATCTGCAGTTCGCCGAGCGGTTGCCGATCATAATGACGGAAAAGGACGCAGTTAAGTGTCGGCAGATGGCCATGGACGGATTATGGTGCTTGCCCGTGACAGCCGAACCGGACATCCCTACGCTAGAAGCTTTGGACTCCCTGTTCATGCGGTTTCTCCAACGAACAGGTTGTAATCGACCGTGGCCGAATTTAGCGTGATCATACCCGCTCGCTACGCCTCCACGCGGTTGCCCGGCAAGCCGCTGCGCATGATTGCCGGATGCCCGATGCTAGAACATGTCCACCGGCGCGCGGTTGCAAGCGGCGCGGCACGGGTTTTGGTCGCGACCGACGATCGGCGCATCGTTGAAGCTTGTCAGGCCTTTGGGGCCGAGTCAGTGATGACCGATCCGGCACATGCAACGGGTACGGATCGCTTGGCCGAGGTTGTTCGCCGCCAAGGGCTTTCCGATGAGGCCATCGTGGTCAATCTGCAAGGTGATGAGCCCCTAATGCCCCCATCACTGCTGCGGCAGGTGGCCGAGGTACTGGATCGGCGTCCCGATGTGTCGATCGCTACGCTGGCTACTCCGATTCACGACCCGGGGGAGCTCGCGAGCCCCCATGTGGTCAAGGTGGTAATGGCTGCTGATCGCCGAGCGCTGTATTTCTCTCGTGCGCCTATTCCCTGGGATCGCGACGCCTTTGGCAGCGGCCATTCGCCGGCGGTGCTAGCAGGAGTGGGGATCTATCGGCGCCACCTGGGGGTTTATGCCTACCGCGCGGCTTTTCTGCGCCGCTACCAAGTGCTACCGGAATGTGAGTTGGCACGACGCGAGCAGCTCGAGCAGCTCAAGATGCTCTGGCATGGGGAGTCGATCCTTGTGGACGACGCCCAGGAGCCGTCTGGACCGGGCGTGGACACCGAGGCAGATTTGCTGCTGGCGGAATCTTGGTTGAGCGCAGGGGCCTGAGTGCGCTCTCGGCTGGACACTTCGAAATGATCACCAATTTGCCGCGCTTGGTACGCGGCGTCACAGGCGCTTGTAATTCATCCATCGATTCCGGAGAACAGGGAAGCATGATCCGCGTACTGTTTGTGTGTATGGGCAACATATGTCGTTCGCCGACGGCGGAAGGCATCTTTCGACACCTCGTCAAGACCGAGGAGCTAGCGCATTTAATCGAAACCGACTCGGCGGGTACGCACGATTTTCACGTGGGGCGTCCACCTGACCCGCGTGCCATGAAGGCCGCGGCCGGCCGTGGTATCGATATCAGCGGCTTACGTGCGCGGGCGGTCGACGAGCTCGATTTCACCGCTTTTGACTGGATTATCGCCATGGATAGCAGCAACCTGGCATGGTTGCAGGCGAAAGCGCCTGCCGAATGCCGCGACCGCATCTATGCGTTCATGGATTTCGCGTCGGCGCTTATGGAGTCTGAGGTCCCGGATCCTTACTTCGGGGGCCCTAACGGTTTCGACTATGTCCTCGACTTAGTGGATGAGGCGGCTCGGGGATTGCTCCAGGCGATTCGCGATCAGCACGGTATCTACCAAAACGCGTACAAGTAAATCCAATCTGGCGGTTTGGCGTGAGCGGAATGGGATTTGCCGATACACGTATTGCGTTCCTGCCTATACGTAGGCCGCCCGCCGTCGTGGCGGCCTACGTTTCCATCAAACACTCGCGTCGTTTATATGCTTCACCCCTGCATGTCAGAAAGGGGTAGCCCGGGTGGCGCAACACCTATCGGCGGTCGGTTTCAGCGCGTCGTAGGGTCTTCGCGTTCCGCCACGTCGTGTTTCGGGTCTGTTTCCGGATCCTTTTCTGCCTCGTTTTGCGGGCTGGATTGTTTGCGACGCCGTGTGTTCGGCTGCCGGCTTCGCCGGGGTCTCCCGGTGGCCTTGTTGCTGCTGCTGTCGGCCGCTATCTCAGGTGTCTGTGATAGTTCCGGTGCTTCAGCAGTCGCCCTATCAGATCCCGGATTGTCGGTAGGTGGCTCGATCACTACCGGCAAGTTGGCGCGCCTATCCTGAGCGGGCTGAATGTCCGGTTGCTGTTCGCAGATCTGCGCCGGGTCTGCGGATACGGCTGTTGCGGGCGCGGCATGCTCTGCAGCGTCGTCGCGGCGTGGCTCCTCAGTTGGCGCGCATCGATCTGGACTAGGTTCCTCCCCTAATTGTGGAGTCGTTTGTGCTAGCTCAGTGCGGGAAATCCGCGGCCGGCCAGACCAGCGGCGTGGATCACCGCCCGTGTCGTTGGTGGCATCGGCCACGCCTTCTTTGGTAGTCGAGGAATTGGAACGTGTCGGCAGAGCCGCCTCCTGGCGCATAGCAGAGGGGCTTTGCGACGCGCCTTTGGGCGACTCAGACGACGGCGTATGGCCACATTCGCTTTGGGCGTCTTCTTCCGCAGCACTCACGCGCAGCGCGTCCGGTTGCTGGCTTTTGTCGCTGCTGCTACGGCGACGCCTGCGCCCGCCGCGGCGGCCACGGCGATTGGAACGCCCGCTGCTGCTTTGCGCCTGGGTGTTCGCGCTTGCCTCGACTTCATCAGCCGAGGTTTCCGGAGCTGCGGCCGTTGTGGGCTCAGCTTTATCACGGGTTGTGCGCCGCCTGCTTGCGTCGTCGCCGTGCAGCCTATCCGCACGCAGAGGCTGAGCACGGGAATTCTCACTGGCGCGATCAGTCGCCGGCTCTGGCGCCGAGCCCTGCTCGTTGCCGGGTACCAGTTTTTGCAGCCAACCGAAGAAGCTGCTCAGCCCTTTGCCCATGGGAATCGATTCGTGCCGCGTCGAGCTCCTCATTCGCAACGGCGTTGGTGCAGGAGTTGCCGGCTGCAAATGCTTCACGACGGGCTCTGCGATGGGCGGTTTCTGTGGCGCCACGACAGGTAGGCGTTCGGTGGTTTTGCTTTGCGCTGCTTCTGCCGCCAAACGGTAACTGGAACCATCGACACTGCGGTTATCCGCGCGAATCCGCTGGACCTCAAAGTGCGGAGTCTCCAGATCTTTGTTAGGGATTAGGGCAATCTCGACGCCGTTGCGTTGCTCCATGGCCGATAAAGCGGAGCGCTTCTCGTTGAGAAGAAAACTAGCCACTTCGATGGGCAGTTGCGCTAATACCCGGTGGGTCTTTTCTTTCATCGCTTCTTCTTCGATGAGGCGCAGAACCGAGAGCGCTAACGATTCAAGCCCGCGCACGGTGCCCCGGCCGCCGCAGCGCGCGCATACTTCCTGACTCGATTCACCAAGCGAGGTATGCAGGCGTTGGCGTGACATCTCGAGCAATCCGAAACGAGAGATCCGTCCGACCTGGACCCGCGCCCTGTCCATCTTGACCGCTTCGCGCAGTCGATTCTCGACCTCACGCTGGTTGCGATTGGCTCCCATGTCGATGAAATCGACCACAATGAGGCCTCCTAGATCGCGCAGGCGCAACTGCCGGGCGATTTCGTCGGCCGCTTCGTTGTTTGTCTGCAGTGCGGTTTCTTCGATATCTGCCCCTTTAGTGGCGCGCGAGGAGTTGATATCGATCGAGATCAAGGCTTCGGTATGATCGATGACGATGGCACCTCCGCTCGGAAGGCGAAATTCGCGCTGGAAAGCCGATTCGATCTGGCTCTCGAGCTGATAGCGGGTAAATAGCGGCACGCTGTCCTCGTAGGACTTGAGCTTGCTCAGGTTGTGGGGCATTACCTGCTGGATGAAGCCTTGCGCCTGTTCGTATACCTCGGTGTCATCGACCAGAATCTCGGCAATGTCGCTGCGTAGGTAGTCGCGCAATGCCCGGATGATGACATTGCTTTCTTGGTAGATGAGGACCGGCGCTGTCCGTTCGGCGGCAGCCTTCTGGATA
>JAKDMK010000312.1 GCA_030452365.1 Nitrococcus sp. | reverse complement strand
GGTTTGATTCGGGCTGTGCACACCGCGGGCGTGACGGGGTGTCACCTCATCCCACCCTGCGCAAATTTAGGCACGGGTGGCCTGGCCCCCCCCCCCCCGGGGGCCCATGGCAACAGGCCCTGATTCTGCTTACTACGATAAAGAATATTCAAATACATATTTATGATTGTTGTGAAAAGGCCGGCGGCGCTATGCTCAAAGCCTTGCAGATCCGGGGATGCGGAGGAGCGCATTATGGCCCAGGGGCCCCTGCTGGATACCAACAGTCCGTTGAATGCCGAACAGGCCGCACAGCTCAATCAGCTGCTGTTGACTTTGCATAGCGATCAGATGGCCTGGATCAGCGGCTATCTCGCCGGGCTTGCGGCCGGTGGTGGAGCCGCCAATGCCTTGGTGGCAGAGGCGAGCGCTACAGAACAACTGCCCGAAATCACGATATTGTTCGGATCGGAAACGGGTAATGCCCAGGGTATTGCCAAGTTGGTGGCCGAGCGCGCCCAGGTCCGGGGTTTCCAGGCCAATGTGGCCGATATGGCGGACTTTCGCAAACCCGACCTGAAGAAAGTGGAAAATCTGATGGTCATAGTCAGTACTCACGGTGAGGGAGATCCACCCGATCCCGCCGAGGAGTTCTATGCGTTGATCCATGGCCGCAAGGCACCGACCCTGCAAGGCAAACGCTTCACGGTGCTCGCACTGGGCGACTCCAGCTACGAGAACTTCTGTCAGACCGGGCGCGATTTCGACTCCCGGTTGGAATCGCTCGGTGCCGAGCGTATCCATCCTCGGGTCGATTGCGATATCGACTTCGATGACCTCGCCTCGGAATGGATCGACGGTGTGCTGGAGTGCTTTAGCAAGCTTACCGGCGCCGAGCCGCGCCCCTCCAACGTAGTCGCGTTCGCAAGTCGCAGCTTGGCCAAGGCGGACAAGGCGCTTTGGTCGCGCAAGAATCCGTATACCGCCACGGTGCTCGAAAACATCGTCCTTAACGGCCGCGGATCGGGCAAGGAGACCCGACACATCGAGCTCTCGATCGAGGACTCGGGGCTTACTTTCGAGCCGGGCGACTCCTTGGGTGTGGTAGCGCAAAACAACCCGTTCTATGTGGAGCGCTTGATCGAGACGCTCGGAGTGCAGACCGATACCGCGGTCGGCGACGGCGGCTCCTCGCTGCGCGAGGCACTTACTCAGAGCTACGAGATCACGACTATCACCCGGCCGTTTCTCGAGCGTTACGCGGCGTTGGCCGAGTCCAACGCTCTGCAGGGGCTTTTGAGCGAGGCAGGCAAAGCCGAGCTGCGCCAGTATATCCACGGACGGCATATTCTGGATGTCATCCAGGACTATCCCCTCAAGGGGTTGGCGGCGGAGGATTTCATCGGCACGTTGCGCAAATTGCCGCCGCGGCTTTATTCAATTGCCTCCAGCCACCGGGTTGCGCCGGACGAGGCGCACCTCACGGTAGCCGCCGTGCGCTACCACAGCCACGGCTCGGATCGTGAAGGTGTCGCTTCGACCTTTTTGGCGGATCGGATTGCCGAGGGTGAGACCGTCCCGGTCTATATAGATCAGAATCCGAACTTCAGGCTGCCTACGGATCCACAGGTACCGATCATCATGGTCGGACCCGGCACCGGAGTTGCGCCTTTTCGGGCTTTCCTCGCCGAGCGCGAGGAGTTGGCCGCCAACGGCCGCAACTGGCTATTCTTCGGCGATCGCAACTTCCAGACGGACTTCCTCTATCAGGCGGAGTGGCTCAACTGGCGCAAGCGCGGCTTATTGACTCGGATCGATGTCGCCTTCTCGCGTGATCAGGCGGAGAAGATTTACGTCCAGCACCGCCTGCGCGCGCATGCCCGCGAGCTCTATGCCTGGATCGAGGAGGGCGCGAGCTTCTATGTCTGCGGCGATGGTGAGGGCATGGCCCATGACGTCCATCAGGCGCTGCTCGATATCGTGCGCGAGCAGGGTAGCCTAAGTGATGACCAAGCCCTCGACTACGTTCGTCGCCTGCAGAAGGAGAAGCGCTACCGGAAGGATGTCTATTAATCATGGATGTCTATTGATCATGAACGATATCAGCCCCCCGCTCGAAGAGCTGCACCCTAACGAGCGGCTGAAGCACGATAGCGATCAGCTTCGAGGCACCCTGCGCGAGGGTCTGGCCGACCCCGTCACCGGTGCGGTGACCGATGACGATACTCAGCTCACCAAGTTCCACGGCATCTATCAGCAGGATGACCGCGAGCTGCGCAGCGAGCGCCGCAAGCAGAAGCTGGAGCCGTTCTATCAGTTCATGGTGCGCCTGCGCCTACCAGGCGGCGTGTGCACAACCACGCAGTGGCTCATGCTCGATGGGCTAGCGCGCCAATACGCCAACGCCACCTTGCGCTTGACCACCCGCCAGACCTTTCAGTTCCATGGCGTGCTAAAGCGCAATCTCAAGGCGCATGTTCAGGGCATCAACGCGGCGTTGCTGGATACGATGGCTGCCTGTGGCGACGTCAACCGCAATGTCATCGCTACCGCCAACCCGTTGCGCTCCCCTGTGCATCGGCAAGTCTATGACCTTGCGAACCGAATCAGTGCGCATCTGCGGCCCCGTTCGCGCGCCTACTTCGAGATCTTCCTGGATGAGGAGCGGGTCGCTGGCGGCGAGCCCGAAGAGCCCGATTACGGGCGCACATATCTGCCGCGCAAGTTCAAGATTGCCTTGGCCGTGCCGCCCGATAACGACGTCGATGTATTCGCACACGACCTTGGCTTCATTGCCATCACCGAGGCAGATGATCTGCTGGGCTTCAATGTCACTGTCGGCGGTGGCATGGGAATGACCCACGGCGAACCGAAGACTTTCCCGAGACTTGCCGACGTCATCGGTTTCTGCCGGGTCGAGCAGGTGATCGATGTGGCCGAGCAGATGATGTGCGTGCAGCGCGACTTCGGCGATCGTAAGGATCGCGGGCATGCGCGGTTCAAGTACACGATAGAGGATCGTGGCCTCGATTGGTGCCGTGCGGAGCTCGAACGGCGGCTGGGCTATGCGTTGGCTGAGCCCCGTGCGTACCGCTTCGAGACCACGGCCGATCCCAATGGCTGGCAAAAAGGCATCGATGGCAAGTGGCATTTTACCCTGTTCATTGAAAGTGGACGCGTTGCGGATCGCACGGATTATCCGTTGATGAGCGGCCTGCGCGAGATTGCCAAGGCACATAAAGGCGACTACGCGCTGACCACCAACCAAAACCTTATCATCGCCGGGATCAGCAAGGCGCAGAAGCCAAAAATCCAATCACTGTTGGAGCGCTACGGCATGGTTGGCACCCGCCAGCAGTCGGCATTGCGCCGGCATTCCATGGCCTGTGTCGCGTTGCCCACTTGCGGATTGGCCATGGCCGAGAGCGAACGCTACTTGCCGGCGCTGATCGATAAGCTCGATACGATCATGCAAGAGGCCGGCCTGGCGGACGACCCGATCGTGGTGCGTATGACGGGCTGCCCCAATGGTTGCGCCCGGCCCTATCTGGCCGAGATTGGTTTCGTTGGCAAAGCGCTCGGCAAATACAACGTCTATCTTGGGGCCAGCTTCGAGGGGGATCGGATGAACCGCCTGTTCCGAGAGAATATCGGCGAGGCGGAGATCATCGATTCGCTGGCGCCTTTGATTCGGGATTACGCCCGGCAGCGCCAAGCGGGCGAACGCTTCGGCGATTTCGTCATTCGCGTGGGCGCGGTCAAACCGATGCTTGCCGGTCGCGAATTTCAGCAACCCGCCTAGGGTCTGTTGACATTCACCCACGGCGTCGTGGGTGGATGTCAACAGG
>JAKDMK010000311.1 GCA_030452365.1 Nitrococcus sp. | reverse complement strand
TAGTCGAGTATCTTGCGCACGAGGTTGCCGTGATGTACCTCGGGCGCATCGTCGAGCGGGGGACGGTGGCTGAGGTTTTGCACGCGCCACGACATCCCTACACACGTGCACTGCTCTCCGCCGTGCCGACGGTGGATGCGCAATCAAAGCGCGAGATCGTCCGCCTAGGTGGTGATCTGCCTTCACCCGCCAATCCCCCCCGCGGCTGCCATTTTCACCCGCGCTGCCCGCAGGCGATGCCGCAATGCCGGGAACGCTATCCTGGGACCACCTGGTTCAGCGCGAGCCATAGTGCCTGTTGTTATCTGTACGGTAACGGGGCGGGTGCGCAGGGCGCCGATGTCGGCACCGGCATGGCTGCAGCGGGAACCGGAAGCCCACCAGCCGGCCGCGATGAACCACGGGTGATCCGATTTCGCTAAATCCCCGTGATTCACGGGTATGGATACCTGCCAAAAGCTGGAGAGGCCATAATGTGGGGAAAGACCCAGGCAATGATCCCCTACGCGTTGTTTGTGATTGCGCTGCTCGTCCTAGGGTATGTCGCGGGTTCGTTGACGACCCTAGCGGACGCATTCCCATCGCGCTATGTCCAGCACGCCTACCGTGCCATCAATGCCCTGGCGCTGAAGCGCGCTTATGCCAAAAATCCTTATACTTCGAGCTTATGGGTTCGTGCCAGGAGCGCGCGCCGCGGGGTGACCGCCCACGACGCGAAGCGCGCATACACTGGTCCGACGCTCTACAGCTCCGGCCATGGGGCAAAGGCGATCCTCATCGACATGGGAGGGCGGACGGTACATGAGTGGAAGCGGCCGTTTCACGATATCTGGGATGAATCGGCCGCGGTCCGTAACCCCGTGCGCGAGCGCCAGATCCACTTCCGTAAAGCGCTTGCACTACCCAACGGCGACCTGCTGGCCATCTACGAGGGTATGGGCGACACCCCATGGGGCTACGGGATGGTCAAGCTCGACTGGGACTCGAATGTACTCTGGAAGAACCTCGAGCGGTTTCACCACGATTTCGCGCTGGCCGACGATGGCCGCATCTACGGGCTGACTCACCGGCTCCGCAAGCGCCCGGTAAAAGGCCAGGGGCACCTGCGGCCGCCGCTGGTGGAGGATTTCCTAGTCGTGCTCTCCCCGGATGGTCGGACCTTGAAAAAGATCTCGCTGCTGGCCGCCCTGCAACGCTCCGGCTACAGCCGCAAGCTGTGGAGAATTCTGCACTTCAGCCTCTGGGATCCCTTGCATACCAACAATGTAGACGTCCTCGACCGCAAGGAGGCCGCTGCGTTGCGGCTCAAGGTGCCGATCGCCGCTCCTGGACAGGTGTTGCTGTCGTTTCGGGAGCTGGACGGGGGCACCATCGCTCTGCTCGATGTCGAGAAGGAAGAGATCGTGTGGGCATTGACCGGTTCGTGGAGATCGCAACACGATCCTGACATGCTGCCAAACGGCAACATCCTAATGTTCGACAACCTGGGCGACTTCGGCTCCAGAAACGCTTCCCGCGTAATCGAGGTGGACCCGGCCACGGGTGGCATCATCTGGAGCTACAGTGGCGATCCCGGACATAAACTCTTTAGTTACTGGCGGGGAGTCCAGCAACGCCTGCCCAATGGCAATACCCTAGTCACCGAGTCCAATGGTGCCCGGCTCGTTGAGGTTACCGCAGGAGGCGATATCGTCTGGGAGTTCATCAACCCGGTACGCGGCAAGGATGGAGCGGTAGTGCCTGTAGTCACCTGGGGAACGCGCTTGAACGCGGATGCTACCGTCGGCCAATTGCGCGACCTGCTCCGCAGGCACACAGCAGCTCACGAGTTGGTTTCGGTTCCGTGACCGCTGTCCAGCCAGCTATGGCGCCTTTCCCATTGGCGCCATTGACCCGTTGTTAGTCTGCACCGGGCCATCGGTAGCGGCTCGGTATCCGATCAACGGCGATCCAATCCTGCGCCCATCTGCCGACAGGCCGGAGTGAAACGAGCTTGTCAGGTGCTACGATTACCTTGGCTAGCAGATGCTCCAGGGCGCTGTCAGCTCGTGACGTACTTGGTGAGCTGACGGATGAGCTCCTCCTTATCCTCGACCAATAACAACAGGAGATCGCGCAGCGAAATGATGCCGACGAAGGCATCGCCATCGAACACGAGCAAATGCCGACAGTGGTTCTGTTTCATGAGCTCGATGCAATGTTCAACCTCCTCCCGTGGCGCCACACGCACTATATCCGTGCGCATCGCATCCTTGATTCTGACCTTCCCCGGATCACGGCGTTTCCCGACCACGTGGCGCATTAGATCGCGTTCGGTGAAAAGGCCAATGACCTGGGATGCGCGCGTCACCACCACCGAACCTATGCCCTTGTCGGACATGAGCAGTGCGGCCTCGTAAGCGGATTCGCCTTCATCCAGTAGCACCACGAGGCGCTCTACTTTTCCGCTGATCGTTGCCATTGCGAGACTCCTCTGCGCTAGGCGGTACGCAATAGGGTCAAATCGTGTTTTGGCTACATCCTGCGGCGGATGATGCGACTGACCGTAGCGTCGTGCAGGCCGAAGTGTTCACCGAATGTCTTCAAAGTATATGTCCAGTTGACGTAGGCCGCTTCGCTGACTGCGTTGTGGTTCGATGCCTCGCGCTGATACTGTGTCAGTGAAGGCTCATGGTGAACATTCGGCGCATTACGGCCTGTTCGGCCTAATGCGCCCTACTGATGCCAGCGACCTTGTGCGTAAGATTCAGGGGCGGCAGGGACAGTGCGAATAAAGTCGCGTTCACAACAGTTTTTGTCCGGTCTGCACCGGAATGAAGAAATTCGTGAGTTATTCGAGATTCCTAAAATCGTCTCTCAACCCATCTTCACTTCCTGTGGGAATTTCACCCGCCAGGACTCGAACCCACCGTCCATACTATAAACTTCGGTGAATGCTTTTTCGGCAAGGAATTGGGCCGCATCCAAGCTGGTATTGCCATGATAGCAGTAGATAATAAGTGCCTTATTATGATCTGCAGACTCAAGAAAGCTCGGTAGGCTTTGCTCGTTTAAATGCGTCGCATTGGGGATATGCCCCCGCTGATAGGATTGCTCATCTCGGATATCGGCAAGCTGACAATCCTGTTCCTGCAGCATTGAATGGGCTTGCTCCGGAGAAAGGTGTTTGAAACTTTGCATGGCTTCACCTGCTGGCGGGTAAAAGTACATGGTATTGATGGCTTGAAGTTCATTGAACTCCGCCATTCAGTTTACTCGTTTTGGTTGCGCCGGTCACCCTCTGACTCTAACCGGCAAGACCGCTGACATGTGGTCCCGTAGCGCGCATTAGGCCGAACAGGCCCTAATGCGCCGAATGTCTGGAATCGCCGAGTTGCACTCGGCAATCCGGAGAAGCCGACTGCAAGCCGACGATCCCAGGCGGATACAGTGACGCATGTCCTGCGCAATCCTTCACGCCCCTCCATTTGACCGCTGGGCTGCTTTCTATCGGCATAGCGCGCGTAGAGGGAGGCCCCCCTTTGCCGTCGAAACCGCACGGCGCTACTCCCAAAGATGCCGGGTTACAGAGTCTTTTCCTCGCTCAATTGCGTCTCCTCCTCCCTCAATTCTTCTTCCAGACGTTCCACAGGCCCACGATCGAGTGGCTCATGGACATCTAGAGTCTCCGCCTTGGTCAATTCGCTGCAGGTGCGAATGAAATAGGCAGCCCAGCTTACCATTGCAAGAAACTCGAGAAGGTCTCCGATTGAGCCGACCAAGTCTGGCGCTATCACTTCCGATACCACTTCGACCAGCCGGGATAGTGCGTACAATGTGATGGCAAACAACAA
>JAKDMK010000310.1 GCA_030452365.1 Nitrococcus sp. | reverse complement strand
ACAGGCGGCTCACGTTTGCGAACAGGTCGAACCCACTTTGGACGTGGTAGAGGAGCCCCAGGCGCGGATTCACACCGAAATAGTGGCCATCGGTGTGATTCTCCGTCTCTACGCCGAAATCGTCGACATCGGTATTGTCGAGCTCTCGGTTGGCATTAACGATCTGGACGGCGGGCACCAGCGTCCAGTCGTCGTTGCCGATATTCCAGCGATCCATGACATACGCTTGCAGGGTGTTGGCATGCTGGTTAATAAGCGCTTGCAAGCCGCCGGGGTGGCCATGGTCGTTACCGTATTGCTGGCCTTTCACGTCGCCGATACGGTAATTAGCACCAAATAAAAGATTATGGTTCGCGATCTGGTGCTCGTAGCGTACCACGGCGCCGAGATCTCGGTGGTCGGTTTCAATCAGCAGGCCGTCGAAGGCGATGAATTCGTCCGGGACGCCTGGGACTGAAAAGTCGGCCACGATGGGGTGATATAACCTCTGCTTTTCGTAGGAAACACCGAAGTCGAGACTCTGGTGCTCATCGATCTGCCAGGTGGTCTTGTTGGCGACCCGGAATGCCTCGACATCTATCTGAAAATTTCCTTTGAGCGCATTCGTGCCCGCTTGATCGGGATCGTCCTTGAACTGCGCGCGCGTCAAACTACCCGGAAGTTGCTGGTTGTTGTTGATATAATTCAAATAAATCCGCGTGCCAAGCGATTGTGAAATTCGCCAGCCGGCGTTGGCATAAGCGCCCGTCCGACGTGATTGATTGTGACTGCGATAACCCTGGCGCTGTTTTGTTTCGACCGTCAAGAGGCCATCAAACCGATTGTCGAACACCTTGCTGACCGTCGCGCGCCCCTGTACTTGACCAAAACTGCCTCCGTTTAAGTAGAGCCGTACACCAGGCATGTCATAAGCCGTTGGGTTGATGAAATTGATCGCCCCGCCCAGCGTACTGGCGCCGTATTTCATGCCATTGGCGCCACGCGCGACGATGGCATAACGCGTGCTCAGAGGATCGATGATCCGGTTGTGGTTATTGCCGTCGGCGCTCGTAACCGGCAAACCATTCTGCAATAACATGATGCCGTTCATGTCGAAATCGGTCGCATCGAGATTCGACCCGCGGCTGGAGAAGAATATTCCATCGCCCCCGCTATCGCTCTGGATGAACAGGCCCGGAACATAGCGCAGCATGTCCGCCAGGCTCGAGATGTTCCTATCGCGGAGAATCTCTCCATCGACCAGGGTGACGCCGCCGGGAGTGAGATTAACCTCTTCACGAGCCGCCTCGATTCCAAGTGTCGCGACCGGTTGCTGTTCTGCGGTGACCGTCATAGATGGCAGTTTTGTCGTTGCCTGTTCTTTCTGGGCTGGTTCCTGCGCCTGAGCGGTCACCATTGCAAGGTGTAAAACGCCCATCAGCCCTATCGACCCTGCTCTCATCTTGCACTCCTAAGTTAAAGCGTTGACGCTGAATCCGTGATCTCGCCAGCCTCTATCCACGCAGCTGCTTGATTATCTGGCACAACAACGTTGTCTTCGACACGCGCAGCAGGTGAGCGGATGGCGTTTCGGATCCACCACTGTTAGCGGGCGATGACCGGATCGGCCGGTTCTGGCCGGCGGGCCGGTCAGCGTGTCTGTATGCCCGGCTTGATTCTCCAGCACGAAATAGCCGCGCGCCGGACCCAGCCAAATCCAGCCGTGACACTCTCCCCGCCGTCGGTAAACACGGGCAGAGCGGCGAGCAAGGCGCCGGCCGATAGCTAACTGAAGTACGAATATTGTTCGCAGCGATATTGTTTGCATCCGGCCGTTGAGGCCTATTCGTACGCCGCACGACCCTTAAATTGAAGATACCGATGCATGATTCGCGAGTAAATGCGACAAATTGTCGCACCCCCCCTGCGACAATATGTCGCCTGGTAATTGAGCAGACCCTGTCTTATCGTTACGAACACGGCGCTTCAAGGAGGAGGCGTCGATCGATTCGTCACTGCAGCCTGCTTCGGACCCCGGCCTTGGGGCGGGGTCCGGTTTTTTGCTGTCGCTTCACAACCAAAATGCCACTACAAAGTGGCCTCGTATGAGGGTGCGTCACGCGGTCATTTGGGCGCAAACCACTAATGGAATTCGAGTGTTATTCAAGTGCCGACTTGCAGCGAGCTTCTCCGGATTGCCGAGTGCAACTCGGCGCTCCCAGACATTCGGCGCTAAAAAAGCGGAATTGTAGACACAGCTAGGAATGCTCATGTTTTTTAGCCCAACCGGGTCGCAAAGCGCCACCGAACTGCTAAGCACTTATCCGCTGGCTGATACAGAATAATACGGGACAGCAGCGGCCTTGCCAGGCCGCTGCTACCCTCTATTTCGTGACCCGAAAGGATCTCGGTAACCGCGCATGCCTTACTGGGCACCCTGCCTGCGGTAGGTACGCGGGAAGCGTTTCGCTAGGCGTTTGTTATTCTAGGGCTTGAGCCGGGCCGAAGAATTCGAAATGATACCGCTGTTGCGGCACGCCGAACCCCCTTAGCAACCGCAGCACCTCGCGCATGAAAGGCACCGGGCCAAGGAAATAGACTTCGCTGTCGGGCAGCAGATTTTGCGAGAGCACCTCGGCGTTCACCTGCCCATACACGTTGGCATCATCGCCGTGCTCCGCCTGGTCGTACAGATAGCAGCGTTCAATATGATCGTGAGACTGCCTCAACTGCTCTACGTGGCCGCGAAACGCATGGTGCCTCTGCTTGATGGCCGCGTGCACGAAGCGAACGGGACGCCCGCTGCCCGCAAGTGCATTGAGCATGGCAATGGCGGGTGTGATACCGACCCCGCCGGTGACGAGAACGATCGGGTGATCCCCCTCGCGCAGCGTGAAGCTGCCGCCCGGCGCATAAAGATTAAGGATGTCGCCGAGCGCGACGCGGTCATGCAAATAGCCCGAAACCCGCCCCCATTGCTCGCGCTTCACTGAGATTCGGTAATATTGCCCATTGGGGGCATCCGAGAGCGAGTAATTGCGCCGCATCGACGCCCCGTCGATTGTGATTTCCAGTCCGATGTATTGTCCAGGAATAAAATCCATGACCGGGCCGCCATCTACGGGCTCAAGGTAGAAGGAAGTGATGACCTCGCTTTCCGGCTGCTTGCCAACGACGCGGAACGCCCGCAGCCCGCGCCAGCCGCCCGGCTGGTCCTCGCGAGCGCGGTAGATCGCTTCCTCGCGCTCGATGAGCAGGTTGGCGAGCTGCCAATACGCTGCCTCCCAGCTTTCGGCCAGCTCCGGGGTCATCGCATCGCCGAGCACCTCGGCCATTGCACGCAGCAGGCTAGTGCCGACGATGGGGTAATGCTCAGGCAGGATATTGAGTGAGACATGCTTGTTGACGATCAAATCGACCGTGCCGTTGAGCGCCTCCGGCTGCTCGATGTGGCGCGCGTAGGCCAGGATCGCACCGGCGAGCGCCCGTTGCTGAGCCCCATCGCTTTGATGGGTCTGGTTGAACAGAGCGCGTATCTGCGGGTAATCCCTGAACATGATTTGATAGAAATGGCGGATCAGCAGCTCGCCGTGTGCAGCCAATACGGGTATAGAAGCTTTGATCAGTTGAGTTTGTTTCTCGCTCAGAGACATATCCAATCCAATTCCTTTTCAGCTTGAGATGTTAAGATGACGTATCAGCGGGCTGTCTAAACCGGCTGCGCCGGCCGATCCTGCGCTAGCGAGATCCGCACTCCGATCAGACTTGCCGCGCCCAAAGTCGTCGCAACGAACGCCCCCACAGTCCGTAGACATGAGGCAGCTCGCCAACAAGCATACACAATAACAAGTATATAATATA
>JAKDMK010000309.1 GCA_030452365.1 Nitrococcus sp. | reverse complement strand
CAGGCAGTCAGCATCACGGCGAGCAGAAGCCATAGTAGGGTGCGTTGAGCGAAGCGTAACGCACCGTCCAAGGTTCGGTGACGAACAACAGAGTTAGATTCTTTGAGCAAAACCCGCCGGCTCACGGCGTCAGCTCCTTGATCTGCGCCGCGTACTGGCGCTGAAGGATCTCCGTAACGTGCTGGCGCTGAAGGGAAGAGATCACGGTCGAGTCGTCGTCGTACTCGATCAGCAGAAAGAAACCGTCGCTCGATGCGCGCTCGAACTCCGGCCAGTCGAAGGCCGGGTGATACGGCTGGGGCAGGCGATTGCCGGCCAGCATGACCACCACCGCCGTTATCACCGCCGCGAGGATGCCAAGCTCAAAGGGGATCACCAGGAACGCAGGCCAGCTATGCAGCGGCTTGCCGGCCACCACGTAGGGATAGGAAATCACGGCCGAATACCACTGCATGAAATAAGCGCCGCCGGCCACCAGTACGCCCGCAATCAGGGCAGTCACCGGTATCATGCGCTCGCGGAACCCAAGCGCGGCGTCTACCTCTGGCACCGGAAACGGCGCGTAAGCCTCCAGCCGCTGGTAGCCGGCGGCGCGAGCGGCCTCTATCGCATCCGTCAGCGCCGCGACCGACTCGAACCGAGCGATCAGGCTAGCCACTACCGCCCTCCTGGTTCTGCCCGCGCTTGTGGATCAGGTTGCGCATGTCGTGCAGCGAAATCAGCGGTGTCAGCCGGATCAACACCAGCAGCATGAACGTGAATAGGGCGAGCGAGCCGAGAAAGATCATCCAGTCCCAGACGGTGGGCCAGATCTGGCCCCACATTGACGGCGTATAGCCGGCGTGAGTGCTGGTGAACACGATCTGGAAGCGCTCCAGGAACATGCCCGCGTCGGCGCCGATGGCGAGCAGCAGGAGCATCGGCGGCGAGCGGCGCACACGAGGGAACCACAGAAGCTGCGCCAGCACGATGTTGAGGAAGGCCATGGACCACCAGACGGGCGCGTAGGGACCGGTCCAGCGATCTATGAAGACGCGATAGTAATACTCGGAGCCGGAGTACCAGGCGATGAACCACTCCTGCGTATAGGCATAGTCCACAACAAGGACGAACACCAGCATCAGGCGGCCGATGTAGTCCAGGTGCCGCAAGGTGATCAAGTCCTGCAATTTGAACATGTGGCGGAAGGTGATCGCCAGAATGGCCACGGTGGCGAAGCCGGAGTACAGCGCGCCCGCGACAAAGTATGGTGGGAAGATGGTGAAGTGGTAGCCGGGCACGATGGTGACCGCCAGATCCAACGAGATAATGCCGGTCACCGACAGCACTACCGGTGCGGAGACCGCTGCCAGCACGATGACCGCACGCTGATAACGCGCCCAGTGCACCGCCGAATTGCGCCAGCCCAGCGCCAGCAGGCCGTAGAAGACCTGCCATCCGCGGCGGCGGGTGCGATCGCGCAGGGTGGCGAGATCCGGCAGCAGGCTCAGGTACAGGAACGCTGAGGTGTAGACAAGGTAAGTGGCGATCGCGAAGAAATCCCAGACCAGGGGGCTGCGCCATTGCGGCCAGAGATTCATCGTGTTCGGATAAGGCAGCAGATAGTAGAAGAACCAGGGTCGGCCGAGGTGGATCAGCGGAAAGGAGCCGGCCATCATAATCGCGAACATCGCCATCATTTCGGCCAGGCGGTTGATGGAATCGCGCCACTGCTGCCGGGTGAGCAGCAGCATTCCTGAGATCAGGGTGCCGGCATGGGCGATGCCGATCCACCAGATGGTGTTGACGATGGGCAGGCCCCAGGCTACCGGGACGTTGATGCCGAACAGCCCCACGCCGATCTCGAATACAAAGCCCACCATGACGATGCCAATCAGGGCGAGCAGACCGGAGATGGCGAGGGCGATCCACCAAGTAGCCGGGGCGCGCTGATACAGCACCTGTGCGGTAATACGCTCGGTCAGGGCCGCGTGGGTCAGTCCCGGCGGGACCAGCGGCTCGCCGCGGCTCATTTCCCCGCACCCCCGCTTTTCCAGTCCCAAGCGTCCACTTCGCTGCCCGGGTAATCCTCCTCCGCTGCCTCTTCCCCCTCTCCACTCTGGGGAGAGAGTTGGGGTGAGGGGCTCCCCGGCTCCTGCAGTGCCGGGTTCGGGTTGCGCACCGCCGCTAGATAAGTGGTCCGCGGGCGCGTATTCAGCTCCCCCAGCATGGCGTAGTTCAGCGGGTGCTGCTTGAGCGCGTGTACCTCGCTCTCCTGGTCGGCGATGTCGCCGAAGACTATGGCCTGAGTGGGGCAACTCTGCTGGCAGGCCGTCTTCAGCTCCGCGTCGCGTATCGGCCGGTCCTCGGAGCTGGCAGCGATCTCCGCCGCCTGAATGCGCTGGACGCAGTAGGTGCACTTTTCCATGACGCCGCGGTAGCGCACCGTCACGCTCGGGTTCTGAACCGCCTTTGCCTCGGGGTACTCGGTGTCCGGACCCGCATAGTCGAACCAGTTGAAGCGGCGCACCTTGTAGGGGCAGTTCTGCGAGCAGTCGCGGGTGCCGATGCAGCGCTGGTAGATCATCATGTTGAGCCCCGAGGCGGTGTGTTGAGTCGCGCCCACCGGGCAGACGTACTCGCAGGGCGCGTTCTCGCAGTGCATGCAGGGCACGGGCTGGAACACCAGGCGCGGGCCTTCGAGCGGCCCGTCGAAGTAGCGGTCGATGCGCAGCCAGTGCATCTCGTGGCCGCGTGCTACCTCCTCCGGACCGACAATCGGGATATTGTTCTCGGCCTGACAGGCAACCACGCAGGCGTTGCAGCCGATGCAGGCAGAGAGATCCACGGCCATGCCCCATTCGTGTTTCGCCGTCCGCCGCCCAGGCCAGGGTTCCGGGTAGAGCGATACGTGGGGATCGGGCTTGTGCGCGAACAGGGGGTTCTTGCGATAGTGATCGAGATCGGCGACCCGGACCAGGTCGCGCCCCATGATGGCCTGGTGCTGCTGAGTGATCGGCAGGCGCTCGACGAAGCCCCGCTTGGTCAGGCTAACCGGCACTGCCCAGGGCGTGGTGCTGGTGCGCAGCTCGTAGGCGTTGCGGCCGATACCCTCGGCGACTCTGCCGGCGGCGGTGCGGCCGTAGCCTAGATGCAGGGTCACCGCGCCCTCGGGCTGGCCCGGCAGCACGTAGGCTGGGACGTCCAGGTAGCGCTCACCGGTCACAACCCGCATGACCTCGCCGTTGGTGAGCTCCCGCGCCTCGGCCAGCGCCGGACTCACCAGCAGCACGTTGCCCCAAGTCATCTTGGTCAGCGGCCGGGGCAGCTCCTGCAGCCAGCCGTTGTTGGCGTAGCGGCCGTCCCAGATCGCCGGGTCCGGGCGTAGCTGCAGCACCAGCTCGGGATCGTCGGCGGCCGGCTCCGGCAACTGCCGCTGCCAGCCGCGGCGGGGCTCAACTTTCACCGGCAACGATTCGCTGTCCGGCACCATGCCATCGTGCAGGCTGCGGCGCCAGAGCGAGACGAAATCGCCGCCACCGTGGCGCTCGCGCCAGTAATCGACCAGCAGCTCGGCCGGATCGTGGTCGATGCCCTCGGCGAGCGCGGCTAACATCTGCAGCGCGGTGCGCCCGCCGCTCATCGGCCGCAGCAGGGGCTGAATCAGGCTAGCGCTGCCCTGATAGGCGCGGGCATCTCCCCAGGTCTCCATAGGATGAGCCGCCGGCACGTGCCAGAGCGAGAGCCGGGCGGTCTCGTCGCGCTCGCCCCAGTGCAGCCGCCACGGCACGCGGGTATAGGCCGCGCGGAAGTCGAGATCGGCGGGCGCGGTGTAGACCGGGTTGCCGCCCAGCACCACCAG
>JAKDMK010000308.1 GCA_030452365.1 Nitrococcus sp. | reverse complement strand
CCCCTAGCCCCTCTTGCGGGTGATCCGCAGCACGGTATTGAGCACGCGTAATCGGCGCATGAGCCGGGCCAGGTGCACTCGGTCGCGCACCGTGAGCAGCAGCCGGATGGTGGCGATTACACCGTCCTTTTCCTCGATGTCCACCGCTTTGATGTTGGAATCGAGATCGGAAACCGTGGTCGCCACATCGGCGAGCACGCCACAACGATTGACTACATCCACCGCGACGGCGACCGGAAATTCGCCTTCGACGTCCTTGTCCCACTGCACATCGAGCCACTTCTCCGGGTGATTGCGGTATTCACGAATATTGTGACAATCCTGATGATGTACGACTACGCCACGCCCGGAGCTGACAAAACCGACGATCAGGTCGCCCGGAATAGGCCGACAGCAACGCGCGAAGGTGATCACCGCACCCTCGGTTGCGCGCACCGTAAGCGGTGCGGCCGCACGCGCGCTCTTATCTGGGCCGGCCGCCTCGCCGACCTCGGCCGAAATCCCGGAGAGTCGCTGCGCAACCAGCCATGGCATGCGCTGCCCCAGCCCCACCTCCTCCAATAAGCTCTCAAGGCTGCCTGTGCCGAGAACCGACACCACCTCATCAACCCGAGCTGCAGGCAGGTCTTCAAGCTTGAGCGCCAACGCATCCAACGCCTGCCCCACCAGCCGACGGCCGAGATTCAAGGCTTGCTCGCCCTTGAGGCGCTTGAGGCTATGGCGAATCGCTGTCCGGGCCTTGGCAGTCACAACGAAGTCGAGCCACGCGGGATTGGGCCTAGCCGCCGGTGCCGTGACGATCTTCACGGTTTGTCCAGTCTCCAACAACGTGCGCAGCGGCGTCAGCCGGTGATCGACCATGGCCGCAATACAGGTGTCGCCGATATCGGAGTGCACCGCATAGGCAAAGTCCACTACAGTTGCGCCACGCGGCAACTCCATGATCTCGCCATTGGGCGTGAACACATAAACCTCATCAGGCAGTAGATCGATCTTGACGTTTTCAATGAATTCCAGTGAGTTGCCGGCGTTGCGCTGCATCTCCAGCAACCCCCGCAGCCACTCCCGCGCGCGCGCGACATTGCAGGCGCCCGTATTGTGTTTGTAGAGCCAGTGAGCGGCAATCCCGGCCTCGGCCACCTTGTCCATCTCGACCGTACGGATCTGGATCTCAAGACGAATACGGCGCGGACCGAGCAACGTGGTATGGAGGGACTGGTAGCCATTTGCCTTGGGTATCGCGATGTAGTCCTTGATGCGCCCAGGCATTGGCTTGTACAAGCTGTGCAGCATGCCAAGCACCTGATAGCAGGTGCCTACATCATCGACGATGACACGAAAACCATAGACGTCGAAAATATCATGAAAATTACCGCGTATGGCGCGCATCTTCTGGTAAATGCTCCAGAGATGCTTCTCCCGCCCAACCACCCGGCCAGTGATAGCTGCCTCAGCTAAACGCTGCTCCAGAGTGTGGCGGATCTTACTCACAATCTCGCGCCGGGACCCACGCTGCTGCCGCAGTTTCTCCTTCAGTACCCGATAGCGCATCGGATAGAGCGCTGCAAAACCGAGATCCTCAAGCTCCATGCGCAGGGTATTGATGCCGAGACGCTGGGCGATGGGCGCGTAGATCTCCAGGGTCTCGCGCGCGATGCTCCAACGCTTGCGCGCCGGCATTACCCAGATGGTACGCATGTTGTGCAGACGATCCGCCAGCTTGATCAGGATTACACGAATATCCTGCGCCATGGCCAAGATCATCTTGCGAAAATTCTCGGCCTGCGCCTCCGCCTTGCTACGGAAGTCGATCTGAGTGAGCTTGCTCACGCCGTCGACCAATTCGGCGACCTGATCTCCGTAGCGGGTAGCGATCTCGGCTTTGGCGGTGGGCGTATCCTCGATCACGTCGTGCAGGATGGCCGCTACAATGCTTTCCACATCGAGGCGCATCTCGGCCAGGATCTTTGCTACTGACAAGGGGTGCGTGATATAGGGCTCGCCCGTGAGTCGGCATTGATCTTTATGAGCAAGGGCGGCGAATTCGTAGGCAGCAACGACACGCTGCACTTCGCCGGCATCCATATAGCTTGCCAGCAAAGAACATAGATCCGCGGCCTGTGTCGGGAGATCGGCCCCGGCACGCAGCTCGACAACTACCGCGTCGGCGTGAACCATAATCCTGGCTACCCGCTACCCGCTACCCGCTACCCGCTACCCGCTACCCGCGCTCGGCGCGAAGCTATCTTCCTCCAGATCGACTTGCGCCTGGGGGAACTCGCCCGCGTGCAGGATCTCCGCCGTAACATAACGTTGCGCGATCTCGCGCAGAGCCACCACCGTGGCTTTGTCGTTCGCCCAATCCACATAGGGCTGGGCTCCGCGTGTAATCTGGCGGGCACGCCGAGTTGCCACCAAGACAAGCTCGAAACGGTTATCCATGTGCTCCAGACAGTCCTCTACCGTTACTCGCGCCATTCGTTTGCCTCCTCCTGGAATTTTCCTGCGACGTAACTACTCACCCCTCGTCATCCTGCGCACAGCGAAGCGGAGTCGCAGGATCCAGCGACCAGTTTCTGCGACTTCGCCTTACGGCTCCGCGCAGAATGACAGTGCGAACAAGGCATTCTGCGCCGAAGAGGGTCAGTAGTTACCCTGCAGCCAACGTAAATTCATTCTAAGCGCAACCTTACTGCCGGTGAAAGTAGCGAGCAGCCGTCGATTTGCCAGCCGCGCGACTTTCTACCGCTTTAAGGCCTGTTGACATTCACCCACGACGCCGTGGATGGATGTGAACAGGCCCTCTACGCGAGCGCTCACACCCGAGACCCAGATATTGAGCCCGTTAGTGGCTACGCAAGCCTTTGCGGCTGAGGCCTCGGGCCGCTCTCATAGCCTCGATCGGGGATTATCCCCACGCAGCAATTCGCTCAATACGCGAGCCCAGGGCCGTGCCTGAGCCGTGCGCCGCAGGCGCCAGGCGTGAACAATCGCGCACAGGTCTGCCAGTGCCTGCTCGAAGTGATCGTTGATCACGAGGTAGTCGTACTCATCGTAGTGGGACATCTCCTCGACGGCGACCTGCATCCGCTCG
This sequence comes from Nitrococcus sp., assembly GCA_030452365.1. GTDB lineage: Bacteria > Pseudomonadota > Gammaproteobacteria > Nitrococcales > Nitrococcaceae > Nitrococcus. Next base: position 758 of record JAKDMK010000308.1, on the reverse strand, counting down.
GCAATCACAGCGTCGCTGTCTTGGCCACGGCCGCGCAATCGCCGCTCAAGCTCTGTGCGCGAGGGCGGCAGTATGAAAACGGAAACCGTATCAGCTATGGCGCTGCGAACCTGCCGCGCCCCCTGCCAATCGATGTCGAGCAATACGTCGCGGCCGCGGGCAAGCTCCTGCTCCACACCAACCTGCGCAGTCGCGTAGTATTGGTCGTATACGCGCGCGTACTCTAAAAACTCACCGGCCGCGGCCATGCGCTTGAAGGTCGCAGTCTCTACGAAATGATAATCCACTCCATCGCGCTCACTCGGGCGCCGCCGGCGCGTGGTGTGGGAGACTGAGACGACCATTCCCGGCTCGCGTTGGCTCAGAGCGCGCACCAGGCTGGTCTTGCCTCCGCCAGACGGAGCGGAGACGACATAAAGCGTTCCAATCATGCCTATTCTATGTTCTGCACTTGTTCGCGCATCTGATCTATGAGCACCTTCATCGTCACGGCCGCTCGCGTGGTCTGCGTATCCGCTGACTTCGAGGCGAGCGTGTTGGCCTCCCGATTGAGCTCCTGCATAAGAAAATCCAGCCGCCTGCCCGCCGGTTCATTCTGATCGAGCACCCGCTCTACCTCATCGATGTGACTGTGCAGCCGCTGCAGCTCCTCATCGACATCCAGCCGCTGGGCAATGAACACCAACTCCTGCTCCAAGCGACCGGGCTCGGCGACCACGCCGAGCCCCTCGATGCGTGCGCGCAGTCGCTCCTGCGCG
>JAKDMK010000307.1 GCA_030452365.1 Nitrococcus sp. | reverse complement strand
CGCGGCTATCTAACGTCACGGCGGTGACGGCCGCATCGTGTGCTACCGTCACCCAATGTGCGAAAAGGTCGGCCAGCGAGCTCTGCACCGCGCTCACGGCTTGCCTCCCCGCGCCGCTATGAGCCCGGCACTTGGATGACCGGGCACGGCATCCGGTGGAACGTTGTATAGCCGTACCGCCGCAGCCATGGTGTCACGGAACACCGGCGCCGCGATCTGGCCACCGTAGTACACGCCGTCACGCGGCTCGTTGATGACCACCACGCAGATGAAGCGCGGGGTCTCCACCGGCACCATGCCCGCGAACCAGCCTACATGCTGCTCTCGCGTATAGCCGCCGGCGACGACCTTGCGCATGGTTCCGGTCTTGCCGGCCACACGGTAGCCGGCGAGCATTGCCTTGGTCCCCGTGCCGTCCACGGTGACCACGCCCTCCAGCATCAGGCGCACCTGGCGCGCCACGGCTGCGCTCATAATACGCCGCCCCTGCGGCGGCTCGGCCCGATGCAGGAAGGAGACTGGCACCAAGACGCCGCCATTGGCTATGGCCGAGTAGCCGCGCGCGAGCTGCAGCGGTGTGACGGCGATGCCGGCACCAAAGGCGAGCGTCGCGCGTTCGATGCCACTATCCGGCGGCATGGGCGAGAGATAACCGCCCACCTCGCTCGGAAACCCGCTGCCGGTGCGCTGACCAAACCCAGCGCCGGCCAGCAGCGACCATAGCCGCCCCCGGTCCAGCGAAAGCGCGATCTTGGAAATGCCCACGTTGCTCGATCGCTTCAGCACCCCGGCGACGCTGAGGATGCCGTGGTTGTCGACATCATGGATGACATGTCCACCGACGCGCAGGATACCCGGTCGCGTGTCGACAGCGGTCTGGGGCGTATAGCGCCCGGAGGCAAGCGCTGCGGCAACGGCAAACGGCTTGAGGGTGGAGCCGGGCTCGAAGGCGTCCGTTACCGCCCGGTTACGATAGTGCGCGGCGATGAGCTCCGCGCGAACGTTGGGGTTGAAGCCGGGCTGATTGACCATCGCCAACACTTCCCCGTCACGCGCATCGAGCACCACCAGCGAACCCCCGACGGCGTCGTGGCGCTGAACTGCAATCTTGAGCGCGCGGTAGGCGAAGTACTGCAAGCCTAGGTCGATGCTGAGCGTGAGATCATGGCCCGGTTTGGCCTCGCGCAACAGTTCCACGCCCTCGATCACGCGCCCGAGCCGATCCCGGATAACCCGCTTGGCGCCCGCCTGCCCGCTCAACCAATCGTTGAAGGCGAGCTCGATGGCCTCGAGGCCGTGGCCGTCTATGTTGGTGAAACCGATGACGTGTCCGGTCACCTCGCCGGCGGGATAAAAGCGCTTGTACTCCCGTTGCAGCGCGACCCCAGGCAACCCCAGATCGATCACTTTCTGGCCCAGATGCGGCGTAATGCGCCGGCGCAGGTAGGCGAACTCGCGATCACGCCGGCCTTGCAGATCGGTGAGGAGGCGCTCTGTGTCGAGCTGCAATAGTCGGGCAAGCTGAGCGATTTCTTCGCGGCCCGCCAACAACAGCTCGCCCGGATCGGCCCAAACCGAATCCACTGGCGTGCTGATGGCCAAAGGCTCACCATTGCGATCACGGATCATCCCACGATGGGCCGGGATCTCCAACTCGCGCAGAAAGCGCGCGTTGCCCTGGTTCAGTAGGAATTCCTGCCTCAGAACCTGCAAGTCTACGGCGCGCCAAATCAATACGCCTGCAAACCCGAAGAAGCAGCACAAGAGCACCAACGGGCGCCAGCTGGGCAAAAGCGGCGGCTTGCCATCCGATGCATGCCTGATCAATTCCTGCCCCCCAATTCGCAGCCCGCCTTCCAAGCAGGCGGCGAACTATTGGCTGTCTAGCGATAGAATCACCACGTCGCTCTGGGTCGGCATTCTCATCTCGAGCCGCTCACGGGCAATGCGCTCGATTCGCCCGTGGGTTGCCCATGCAGCCTGCTCGAGTTGCAGCCTCCCCCACTCGATATTGAGCTGATCGCGCTCGCGCTGCAGCGCTTGCAGCTGTATGAACAGTCGTCGACTGTTGTGTTTGCTATAACTCACTGCGACAGCAGAACCCACAACCACCACCAATAAGACCAATGTCGCCGCGAGTCGCATCCTCAAGGTAACCGCTCCGCTACTCGCAGCAATGCGCTGCGCGAGCGTGGATTGCTGCGTATTTCATCGACACTCGCACGTAGCGGTTTCGCCGGCAGCCGTAGCCGCGGGCGCATGGACTCCGCCACAATCGGCACACCCAGAGGTAGATCGCCGACCCGTGTGTGATCGCGCATAAAGCGCTTTACCAGCCGATCCTCCAGCGAATGGAAACTGATCACCACCAGCCGACCGCCTGCGCAGAGCAAATCACAAATCGCGGCGAGCAACCCTCGCAGCTCCTCTAATTCATCGTTGATAACGATTCGAATGGCCTGAAACGTTCGGGTCGCGGGATGCTTGCCGGCTTCGCGGCGCGGAACGGCGGCGCAGATCAGCGCCGCCAGCGCACAGGTCGTCTGCGGCAGCCGTCCGGCCTGGCGGGATGCAACGATTGCCCGCGCTACACGCCGCGCGTAGCGCTCTTCACCATAGTGCTTGATAACGCGCTCTATCTTTGAGAGAGGCGCCGATGCCAGCCATGCGGCTGCTGAAATGCCTTTAGCTGGGTTCATGCGCATGTCAAGCGGCCCTTCGCGCAAGAAGCTGAAACCCCGCTGCGCCTCGTCCAGCTGCGGGGACGAAGCCCCGAGGTCAAGCAATATCCCCGCGATACGACCACGCACACCCTGAGCATCTGCTAGCCCACCCAGTTCAGCGAAGGAGCCGTAATGAATAAGGCAACGCGAATCGCCACCGAATTCCCGCCGTGCTTGGCTGATGGCCGCCGGATCCTTATCGATCAGCCACAGGCGGCCCTCCGCCCCTAGGCGTTTCAGGATCGCCGCCGCGTGACCGCCCCGGCCAAAGGTTCCATCCACATAAACTCCATCGGATCGAATACGTAGAGCGTCAATTGCCGCATCCAGCAACACCGGTCGATGCTGGCCCGAGTGGCGCCCCGCGTCATATTGAGAGCTGCTCGAGCGCGTCAGGCAATTCATTCTCCTGTGCGGCCTCCGCGACCGACTGGTCGCGCCACTGGTTCCAAGCCGATTCGTCCCAAAGTTCGAAGTACTCGCCCTGGCCGACCAACACCACCTTCTTGTCCAACCCGGCAAACTCGCGTAGCGGCGGCGGCAACAAAATCCGCCCGTTCCCATCCAGCTGACCTTCCGTGGCATGACCAATCAGCAACCGCTGCAAGCTCCGCACCGCGCGGTTCAAGTTCGGGAGCCTGACCAATTTCTGCTCGATTTCTTCCCATTTGGGCAGGGGGTAAATAAGGAGGCAATGATCGCGATCCACTGTCACGACAACCTGGCCGTCGCTGCTCTGAATGAGCTTGTCACGGTAGCGGCTGGGAAATGCCATCCGCCCCTTCGTATCCAGGTTAATTTGGGTGATGCCGCGAAACACCCAGGCCCCCTATCCCGCTCGTCTGCTCCATTTCTTACCACTCCTCCCCACTTTTCACCACACTATAGGTCTGCCAAAACCCAACGTCAAGTTAACGAGATCACGATTTTTTATATTCACAAACAATAGTCTTTTATTCACAAACAATAGCCTATGAATACCACGGCGTGCTGCATCGCAACATGCGAGATCAGCTAATAAATTTACCTGGAAACAATAAGTTGAAAGGCGTGATGGATAGGGCCGAAAAATAGAATTGTATGATTTAACAGGTGAGCGCATAGCCGGCGAATAGGGTAAAGGTAGACGGA
>JAKDMK010000306.1 GCA_030452365.1 Nitrococcus sp. | reverse complement strand
TGCCCTTTGGCCGCGGCAGCGCGGCTCACAATACCCAATGATCCATGAAGGTGTCCACCGGCATCGCTTCCAGGCGCGCCTGGCTGCTGCAGGCGTTTTTGATACGCTCGGCCTGGCGGGGCGCGAAGCGGGTGGCGAGCGCGGCCTCGAATTTACGCACCAATGCCGGCAGGCCTTCGCTGCGCCGGCGCCGGTGACCTATGGGATATTCCACCTGAACCGGCTTCGTCCTGCTGCCGTCGGTAAAGAACACCTGCACGGAATTGCCGATGGAGCGCTTCCGCGGATCCAGATAGTCGCGGCTGAACTGCTCATTTTCAGAGACCTGCATCTTTGCGCGCAAAGTGTCGATGCGAGGATCGGCGGCCACGGCATCCTCATAGTCGGTTGCGCTCAGGCGACCGAAAATCAAGGCCACGGCCACCATATATTGGAGGCAGTGGTCACGGTCGGCAGGATTATCCAGCGGACCCGTCTTGTCGATGATGCGAGCCCCGGCCTGCTGGGTCTCGATGACCACCTTGTCGACCGTGCCGGGGCGATCCCGGACCTCCGGGTGCAGCACCATGGCGGCCTCGACCGCGGTTTGACCGTGAAATTCGGCCGGATAGGCGAGCTTGAATAGAACATTCTCCATTACATAGCTGCCGTAGCCGCGGGAGAATTTGAGCTTCTTGCCAGCGTAGAGCACATCTTCAAAGCCCCAGGTTGGGGCCGACAAGGCCGAAGGGTAGCCCATCTCACCGGTCATGCTCAGCAACGCCAGGCGCACGCCTCGCGCCGTGGCATCGCCGGCGGCCCAGCTCTTGCGCGAGCCGGTATTGGGTGCATGGCGATAGGTACGCAGCGCCGAGCCGTCGATCCAGGCTTGGGAGAGAACGTTGACGATGTCCTCACGGTTGCCGCCGAGCAGCCCTGTGACAACCGCTGCCGTGGCGAGCCGAACCAACAGCACGTGGTCCAAGCCCACCCGATTGAAGCTGTTCTCCAGCGCGATGATGCCTTGGATCTCGTGCGCCTTGATCATGGCGGTGAGCACGCTGCGCATGTTCATCTCGCGCCGGCCCGATACCGCCTCGGCGCGGGCAAGATAATCGGCCACGGCCAGGATCCCGCCGAGATTGTCGGAGGGGTGGCCCCACTCGGCCGCGAGCCAAGTGTCATTGTAATCGAGCCAGCGAATCATGCTGCCAATGCTGAATGCCGCCTGCACCGGGTCCAGCCGGTAGTGCGTGCCGGGAATCTTCACTCCGCCGCTCATGTCCGCCCCGGGAACGATAGGGCCGAGCAGCTTGGTGCAGGCGGGATACTGCAGCGCCAGCAGGCCGCAGCCGAGTGCATCCATGAGGCAGTAGCGGGCCGTCTCATAGGCCTCGGCGGAGGTGATCTCGCCGTTGATTACGTACTCGGCGATATCCAGCAGCTCCGGATCCGGCGGCGGTCGCCGCGCGCTACGAATATTCCTTCGGCTCATCGGCATAAGATCCGTTCAGAAGGTAACAGGGTCAAGTCTAGTATTAGCAATTTAACTGTTTGCTCCAGGTCCCCGTCCTGCGCGATCTTCGCTTCAAACCGCCGGATGCTGGCGCTGGCACTAGTGTAGCTCGCCAGACCAAAGCCGTTGGCGATTTCGCCAGAGTCATGGCCCCCGACTCGCTGACGAAGATACATTGTCGCGGCCCTGGCCGGCCGGGCGGGAGCCTCCGTGTGCTGGTGCTTGCGCATGAGGGTCTCGGCGGGCACATCAAAATGGCTGCATGTCGCCTCGACGATCCAGTCGAAAGAAAGGGAAGGCCGTGCCTGGCGTAGCTCGGGTTAATCAACCGTCGGCGCTCGGCCCGTCAGCACGCTGCGAGCAAAATCCTTATCACCCAGAAAGATAAATAGTTATTACTAGACTTGACCCCAATTGCCTCATGTGCGAGGTCCGCGTCAGCCGCGATCTTGGATTGGAACCCAAGGCCGCGGCTGTGGGCCGGTATACTTGGCGCTTGGTCGGATGATATGGCGGCTTTCACGCTGCTCCATTACATGGGCGCACCAGCCGGTGATGCGCGAGAGGACAAATATCGGCGTGAACAGCTTGGTCGGGATGCCCATGAAGTGATAGGCGGGGGCATGGTAGAAATCGGCGTTGGCAAAGAGGCGCTTCTCCCGCCACATCACCTCCTCGACGCGCTCTGAGATTGGGTACAACGAGCGGTCGCCGACTTCGGCGGCCAATTTGCGCGACCAGGCCTTGATGATGGCATTGCGCGGGTCTTGGGTCCGATAGATGGCGTGACCGAAACCCATGACTTTGTTCTTGCATTCAAGCTTTTGCAGCACAGCCCGCTCGGCCTCGTCCGGGTCCGACCATTGCTCGAGCATAGCCATGGCGGCTTCATTCGCACCGCCGTGCAATGGTCCGCGCAGGGAGCCGATGGCGCCGCCGATACAGGAGTGCATATCGGACTGAGTCGAGGCGCAAACCCGCGCAGTGAAAGTAGAAGCGTTGAATTCGTGCTCCGCATAGAGGATCAGCGAGACGTGCATGACCTTCTCATGGAGCGGATTTGGCCGCGTGCCGTGCAGCAGGTGCAGAAACTGCGCGCCGATCGAGTCATCCTCGGTAGCTGGGTCCACGCGCACACCGTCGTGGCTGTAGCGATACCAATAGGTGAGAATGCCCGGCAAGGCCGCTAGCAGACGATCGGCCACAGCGTGTTGCTGCGCAAAACTCTGCTCCGCCTCGAGCACCCCGAGCACGGAGCAGCCGGTGCGCATCACATCCATCGGATGGGCTGCACTCGGCAGTCGCTCCAGTACCTCCTTGAGCGCCTGCGGCAACTGGCGCTGACCCCTCAACCGCGCGTTGTATTCCCGCAGCTGCCCGCGGTTAGGAAGCTCACCGTAGAGCAGAAGATAGGCGACCTCCTCGAATGTCGCATGTTCCGCGAGCTCATGGATATCGTAGCCCCTGTAGTGCAGCCCGGTACCCTCTTTGCCCACGGTACATAGCTTGGTCTCGCCTGCGACCATGCCTCGCAGATTCGGCGCCGCGCTGTTCTCTGCCATCGTGCTGCTCCTATTCACCCTTGGCGGAATAGCTCATCGAGCTTACGTTCGTAATCCAGGTAGCCGAGGATTTCGTAGAGCTCGTCGCGGCTCTGCATCTGGCTCAGCATGGCTTGTTGCGTCCCATCGGTTCGGATCGTTGCGTAGACTTGCTCGGCGGCGCGGCTCATGGCGCGGAATGCCGAGAGCGGATAGAGTACCATCGCGACCCCGGCCTGCCGGAACTCATTCACCGAGAGCAGCGGTGTGCGGCCGAACTCTGTCACGTTGGCCAGCACCGGGACCTGAACGGCCGCCGTGAAAGCGCGGTATTCGTCCGGCGAATGCAATGCCTCGGCAAAAATCGCATCGGCACCGGCCGCAACGTAGGCCAAGGCGCGCTCGATCGCCTGCTGCAACCCTTCGCTGGCATGGGCGTCGGTTCGGGCCATGAGCACAAATTGATCATCGAAGCGGGCATCGGCCGCCGCCTTGATGCGATCGACCATTTCCTCCTTCGCCACCACGGCCTTGCCCGGCCTGTGGCCGCAGCGCTTGGCCTGAACCTGATCCTCGATATGTAATGCGCCCGCCCCCGCGCGGATCAGCTCGCGCACGCTGCGGGCAATATTGAAGGCGCTGCCCCAGCCCGTATCGGCATCGACCAACAACGGCAGCTCGCAGGCCCCGGTGATGCGCCGGGTTTCTTCGGCCACGTCGGCGAGATTCGTGAGTCCGAGGTCGGGCACGCCGAGCGCGGCATTCGCCACACCCGCGCCGGATAGATAGATTGCGCGAAAGCCCGCGCGTTGCGCTAGCAGCGCGC
>JAKDMK010000305.1 GCA_030452365.1 Nitrococcus sp. | reverse complement strand
CGTCGTTGCGCTTGTATTGCAGATCGGCCAACCGGCGCAGAATATAGCGCTGATCCACGCGATCATTGCGCACCAGATGCAGCACCATGCTCAAGTAGGCTTTTGGGTCTCCGAGGCCGTAGATAGCAGAGACTGAGGCCACGATAATGGTGTCGCGCCGCTCGATAATGGCCTTGGTGGCGGACAGGCGCATCTGCTCGATGTGCTCGTTGACCGAGGCGTCCTTCGCAATATAGGTATCCGAGGAGGGCACGTAGGCTTCGGGCTGATAGTAATCGTAGTAGGAAACGAAATACTCCACCGCATTGGCGGGGAAGAACTCCCTGAATTCGCCGTAGAGCTGCGCCGCCAGCGTCTTATTTGGCGCCAGCACCAGTGCCGGTCGCTGCAGGCGAGCGACGGTATTCGCCAGGGTAAAGGTCTTGCCGGAGCCGGTCACGCCCAGTAGTGTTTGATGCTGATTGCCGCGGGCAAGGCTTTGGCAGAGCGCCTCGATGGCACTTGGCTGATCACCCGCCGGCTGATATCTGGAGCGAAGCTCAAAGCGTCTGGACATGGCGCCCTGCAGCGTTAACGCTTAATCCTGTATAAGTGGCAAATGGACGATCCAGGAGGTGGGCCTTGGATATACGATTGGCAAAACGCGTGCAGCGGGTCAAACCCTCGGCAACGCTGGCGGTGACCGCACGCGCGGCCGAGCTACGCGCGGCGGGCCACGACATCATTGGTCTGGGTGCCGGAGAGCCCGATTTCGCCACGCCTGAGCATATCAGAGCGGCCGCGGCCGCGGCGATCGACCGGGGTGAGACCCGCTATACCGCGGTGGATGGCACCCCCGAGCTCAAGCAGGCCATCCAATCCAAGTTCGAGCGCGAGAACGGGCTGCGCTACGAGCTCAATCAAATCATAGCCTCCAGCGGTGCCAAGCAGTGCATCTATAATTTAATGGCCGCAATTCTGAATCCCGGCGATGAGGTGATCGTGCCGGCCCCATACTGGGTCTCTTATCCGGACATGGTGCTCCTTGCCGAGGGCGTGCCGGAGATTATCGAGGCCGGTCAGGACCAGCGCTTCAAATTACTGCCCGAACAGCTTGAAGAAGCCATCACCGACCGCACCCGACTGGTGCTGCTGAACAGCCCATCCAATCCCAGTGGGATGGCCTATAGCCACGCTGAGCTCGCGGCGCTCGGTGAGGTGCTAAAGCGTTATCCGGAGCTGCTGATCGCCACGGACGATATCTACGAGCACATCCTATGGACGACAGAGCCGTTCGCCAATATCGTCATGCTGTGTTCCGAGCTTAGCGAACGCACGGTAGTAATCAATGGAGTCTCCAAGACCTACGCCATGACGGGTTGGCGTATTGGCTACGCGGCAGGCCCAGCACCCGTGATCGCGGCCATGAAGAAGCTGCAATCACAGAGCACATCCAATGCGAGCTCTATTTCCCAGGCAGCCGCGGTGGCGGCGCTAACCGGGGACCAGGGCTGCATTGTCCCCATGCTCAGAGCATTCAAAGAGCGCCACGACTACGTCGTCGAGCGGCTTAATTCCATGGTCGGGGTCGATTGTGCGGCCGGTGACGGCACTTTCTATTGCTTTCCCAACATGCAAGGTGCTATTCGGAAGCTGGACGGGGTCAACGACGATCTTGATCTCGCCGAATACCTTACCGGCGCCGCCGGCGTGGCGCTGGTGCCCGGCTCGGCCTTCGGGCTCCCAGGTCACGCCCGGATCTCGTATGCCACGAGCATGGCAAATCTGGAGAAAGGCATGGATCGGCTGCAAAAGGTGTTCGGGCGCCGCTAACTCGGTCGCAAACCTCGACTGCATTTATTGACGCCCGCACCCGGCTCGGTAGAATACGACAGTTTGATATCAACCACTCCCCGGTAGCTCAGTTGGTAGAGCAGGTGACTGTTAATCACCGGGTCGGCGGTTCAAGTCCGTCCCGGGGAGCCAAAAAACAGAGAGTTATGAGAGCAGGCCAAGCGCCGGTTTTGCTTTTGACACGAATTTGACACGCTAGACACACCCACAAAAACCCGGCACAGCGGCTGGGTCGGTCGTGGCGCAAACGGCTCACCGTTGAGCAGCGTATTTCTTCGCTAACTTTGCTGTATGCCGACGATCATACAGGCAGGCATAGAGATCCTTCTTCGTCAATCGGAGCATGGCGGCAATCCACTTCCACGACGCGCTTGCGTCCTTTGAAACCTGGATGTGTCCGCTTCTCATGGCTCCCCGCTTTGGGTGGCTCCTTCGAGAAACCGAGGTTCTTCAATATCCGCTTGAACTCGGCACACGCAACCGGCCTTTGCTTGCAGCCACCCATCAGCGTCGTAGTCTAACCGGCCGTCACTGGTACCTGCTTGTACTCGTTGTACCGCTGACTGCGCCCCGGTTTATCCCCACGGCGCAGCCAGCCGAGCAACACCGCCCGCTGGTAGCGAAGCTGAACCGTAAGCGGCGCCTTGCGCGTAAGCATCTCATGAGCCAATTCACGGTCGCCGTTATTAACGGCCCGCTGAACGTCGAGCAGGTAATCCTCGATCATGTCGTGGAGCTTGGCCTTAACCTCATCCGCCGAATCAGCCTGGGTGCCCAGACACAAGTCCACGCAGTACCCTAGCCACAGATCCCCATCCCGTTCGGCCAAGCAGCGCAGCGTCAAATCTCTTGTATCCATAACCGGCCTCCTCGCATGTGCGCCGCGCTCGTCAATACGCGGTTGCAGCGCCGAGTGTTCGCCACAGTATAGGCTGGCGCGGTGTAGTGAGGACAGTCTCATGGCATAAAGCGTTTCGTTATGATGCGGTTGGTTGAATATTCCGCTCGGAGATACCCGTGTGGCGTTGGATGGCGGATGGGCGTAGACCTTTGGGTTTATGGCGCTGGCAGCTTTCAAGCCCTCGGTAAGTTTGGAAAAATCAACGACTTGATCGTCTTCTGTCTTTACCAGGAGAGTCGCCGCACCCGGTGCAAGAAGTGTATTTTCATCCCCTGAACCCCTGATCTTGTACGCCGCCTGGGCAGTGTGGAGGTAGCAGGTTCACCGAAAACGCCGCTACGATCGGCCAGGCTCTCCCGAGCTTCCCCCTGAACCACCCGTTGCGAGCTTTCCCGCCAACTGATCCGCCCGAGCAACTCTGCATATCGAGTAGTCCCACGATCGAGCCCGACAGCTTTGCTCGTGTCGAGTTTTCGGGCTAATCCCGGTGTTTTCCCCACATGGATAGTACTGTTTATGGTCCCGCCTTATCAGGAAGGCAAATCGTCGATCCAACCCTGGACCGTGATTACCTTCTGCTCGGCCCCGAGTCTCGCGAACAGATCGCGTGCTTGCACCCACAGCGCGTGCGCCTCTTTCACATCGCCGCGGGTTAGCATGACATTGCCGAAGTTGCGGTAGGCGGCCGCGTTTTGATCTTGGTCATAGGCACGACCGGGACGTGCCCGCCATAGTCGGCCCTGATGGTGGCTGCCACGTGCGAGTAGGCCAGCGAAATGGGCATGGAATAGATCACGTGGCAATCAAACCCGGTGAGCTGGGCGGCGCGGTTGACGAAGAGGTATTCGGCGGTCGAGCAATCGGCATCTCCGCGAGCGCTTCGAGGAGAATCCGCTGCTGGCCAATCGCACAACCAAGAAGCTGAAATCGCGCGAACGATTATTGATCCATCGCATATTCGGTCGACAGCTCGGCCTGGCGCAGCACAAGCAGGGTTGCGCCTTCAGCCAAGTCCGGTGGATAGCCGTATTTGGCTAATAGGCGTCGCACGCTGCGCCTGAGGCTCGCCCTTACGGACTCACGCTGGGTCCAGTCGAGCTTGGGCATTTTCCTGACCATCTCGGTCAGTTCTCG
>JAKDMK010000304.1 GCA_030452365.1 Nitrococcus sp. | reverse complement strand
CGCAACGATAAGCTCTGCACCCGTGCTATGACCGAGACCGAATGCGCATGCATGTATACCCACTGAGCTCCTTCCCCTGGATGGCCTTCCTGGTAGCCATCTTCGGCACCGCCGTCCTGCCGTTGACCATTATCGGCGTGGTATTGGCCTCCGCACAGGCAATGCCGAGTTGGCTGATCATCTTCGTCCTGTCCATAACGCTGGGATTCATGCTATCGGTTACGCTAGGTCTGACGGCGCTGCTGGTTTATCTCCTGACCCGCAATGAGGTAGCCATCCGCGAGGGCAGGCTGCACATCAAAGCCGGATTCTTCCACCAACGGGTCTACCTTGCCGAAATCATCCAGCCACGCATCACGAATCTGGGCATCGAGAAGGACATTCGCCCGCTAAAGCGTAGAAACGGACTGCGCCTTCCGGGCTACCAGGTGGGCTGGTTTACGTTAAACAACAAAACGCGTGCCTTCGTGCTGCTGACAGCCAGGAATCCAGTAATTTATCTGCCGACCAAGAAAGGTTTCTCTTTGTTGCTGAGCTTGAAGGAGCCCGAAACCTTTTTAGAACAACTCGCCACTTTGGTTGAATCAGGCACCTACCCGCAAAGCCGTTGGCATGTGTCGCCGTAGTGTCGCAGTAGGGCGCATTAGGCCGAACAGGCCGTAATGCGCCGAATGTTCTCCACAAGCCTTCACTCCCCACCATTACACCGCTGGGCTACTTTCGATCCGCATCGCTGGATTCTAAAGGCGGCGCCGGTTTCCAAAGCTGCGCGGCTCGCCCAATAGTCGAGAAGCATGCGGCGCAATGCGCTTCGCTATTGCGCCTACGCGACGGAACGCGGGCTAGGGATTTGTCCGGCTTTCACTAGGATGACGGCCCGGAATGAGGTTTTTCGAGATTGACAGAGGGGGCAACAAGCTCACGTGAGCCCACGCGCATTGCGGCGATACAGCCACACGATTGGCTTGTATACCAGCTCTCTATAGATAACATTTGAGCAGTAGCCGTGGCTGTAGCGGCTCCAGAAGCTACTTGCGTTCCTTAGGTTTTCTGGCGCGCTCCCGAATGCACGTTGCTGCCGTGGATAGATAACAGTTTCCGCATATCGATAGAGTTCAATATCAAGTCGGTTTGCCCTTTGCAACAGCCGCAAATTACGCGTGTCCCTGAGGATTTCATCCCGTATAGAACTGCTCTTTGCTGCATTGACACGCTCGCTCGCGCTACTGATTACGTGGTTGAGATTCAACGCCCGATGCATCAGAGCCAGCGATTCGTCTAATCGTTCCTGTAATCCAATAAAACTGATATCGTGATCGAGCATGTCAAGCGCCCGCTCGAGATCAGGCGCGCCGGCAAGCGTTCGAACCTGCCAATCATGGTTGGATTCATCCCGGATCCAATCCTCGAATGAGCAGTTTATGCTGCCAAGATTCATCCGGTATTGGTAGTGCGAAATACTGCGCTGTATGGGATCGCGCAAGAACGTGTAATATTGAAGGCTAGAAAAACCCGCTTTGAGATCACTGTAAGCCTTTATACTGTGGCCGGCAATGCTGCACAATCGTGGATAAACCCATAGCAACCGACGCAAATCGGCCGCGCTGAAATAATCGGCATCCTCGCGCCAGCGTTTGACGTCACAGTGGCCGAGCCCAAGCGCCCTGCGCAACTGGTGTTTGATTGCCTTACCCGCCGTCTTCTCAATGTGAACGAAAGCAATTACGGCCATACTGATGAACTGCCCGGTATAGACTCCTTTAAGATCGGCTAGGAATAGGTTGTCCACAGCTTGGCGCAAACAATACGGCAGATGTGCGCCCGGCGCCCGTTGCGGAGTCCATCCAACAGAAAAAATGCATGTTGTTGTTTTTATACGTCATGCAAATACAATCACAGCGTGCTCAGTCTTCCAGCAACACGCCCGGCAGGCCACACGATTGCTGTAGCCACCTGTCATCCCCAGACTTATCCACAGCATTCGCCTCTACACGCTCTCAGCCGAGCAATCCGATCAGCAGCACAGCAAGCCCTGCCAAGGCGACCGCACCGTGTAAGATGATCATAAAACCATGCGGCGGCGCACGCTGGAGCCGAAACACAAAATTGAAGAGCCCGCCGACCAAGGCCAAGCAGAACAGCAACAGGGCCGAGTTGACCGGCATTCCCTGCGCGCGGCCAAATACGGCTATCCCCAGCAAAACGACCCCGATCGAGCCGATAGCCCCATGGAGATAACCGACGGAAACTGGGTACGGGCGTCGCCTGACAAAGGCAACGGCCAACGTCAGACCTCCAGCGGCGGCCACCGCCAGTACGGCCAGGGCGATCCAAATTATGTCCATTGACACCTTCTAATTGCGGGCGTTGCTTGCGCCCGTGCGTGAGCAAGTTCACGGCTTGAAATGCCTCGAGGTCGACATTCAGCCACGCGGCGATACACTGGCAATAGGTAAGGTTCTCAAAAGGGGCCCACCGATAACCGAAGCGGCAACTCCTCAACGGAGACCCTATGATCCCGAAAGGCCAGCAGCCAGTCCAGCATTGTATCGTCTCACGCCACAAACCCTCCAGTTCACCGAGAGCTGCTCCGTGAAGACCTCTACCACCGTGCACGGCGCGCGCCGCACCAAAGAATTCGTTGCCCGCACCGCCGCGGTCGGTCAACTCTGAGACATGGCAAGGGGTTCACTATGAGCGTGTTCAACAACGTGCACTTGCGCGATCACGAAGCGGTTGTCTTCGGCTGCGATCGCGCCGCGGGCCTACGGGCAATCATCGCCATCCACAACACCAGCCGCGGTGCGGCGCTCGGCGGCTGTCGCATGTGGGCCTATGAGAGTGAGGAGCAGGCGCTCACCGACGTGCTGCGTCTGTCCCGCGCCATGACCTACAAATCGGCACTGGCCGAACTGCCGCTCGGCGGCGGCAAGGCCGTGATCATCGCTGATCCGCGGCGCGACAAAACTGAAACCCTGCTGCGCGCCATGGGGCGCTTCATCGATAGCCTGGGCGGGCACTATATCACGGCTGAAGATTCCGGCACGGGGGTCCAGGACCTCAAGGTAATGGCGAGGGAAACCAAGCACGTGGCTGGGATTGCAGACAGGCAGGACGCAGACGGCAACTGGCACAGCGCAGATCCATCGCCGGCCACCGCGTATGGTGTGCTGGTAGGCATTAAGGCGAGCGTTCAGGAGCACCTGGGCCGAGGCGATCTCGAAGGTATGCGCATCGCAATCCAGGGTCTTGGCCATGTCGGCTGGTGCCTGGCCCACCATTTACGCGCGGCCGGCGCCCGGCTTTGGGTCACGGACATCCTGCCCGAGACGCGCGAGCGCGCG
The DNA here is from genome assembly GCA_030452365.1 of Nitrococcus sp. Lineage (GTDB taxonomy): Bacteria > Pseudomonadota > Gammaproteobacteria > Nitrococcales > Nitrococcaceae > Nitrococcus. Next base: position 527 of record JAKDMK010000304.1, on the reverse strand, counting down.
GCCGCCGAGCTCGACGCCAGGGTGGTCGAGCCGGAGGCGATCTATACTCAAGCGGTGGACGTATTCGCCCCTTGCGCGCTCGGCGCCGTGTTAAACGATCAAACCATTGCCCAGTTGCAAGCACGGGTCGTGGCAGGCTCAGCCAACAATCAGCTGGCCGATGATCACCATGGCGAGATGTTGTGGCGGCGGGGAATTCTGTATGCGCCCGACTATGTGATCAATGCCGGAGGAGTCATCGATCTGGCCCATGAGCTCGGCGGCTACGATCCCAGCCAAGCTCGGAGCCATATCGCGCGCATTGCCGATACGTTAATCGAGATCTATCGGCGCGCACATCGCACCGGCAGCCCGACCAACCGGGTCGCCGACGACATTGCCGAGGAACGCTTTCAACTGCGCCGCAGCGTCGCTGCTGCCTGATGCCGACGGCAGAGCGTAAAGGAGTCGGGTCAAGTCTAGTATTATGCGTTCGCTATTATTAGAATAATCCACCGCCATTAGCTGTATGCGTAACGAATAATACT
>JAKDMK010000303.1 GCA_030452365.1 Nitrococcus sp. | reverse complement strand
CAAGTTGGTCATCACAGTGCCGACCACAGGCCCCCGCAGCATCCCCTGCCGGTGGCGATCCTGGGCGATGATCCAGAGCAGCTCATCACCGTCGAGCACTTCACCGCACTCGTCCACCATGATGACCCGGTCGCCGTCGCCGTCTAGGGCGATCCCCGCATTCGCGCCGCTGTCCAGTACCGCTTGTTGCAGACGGGCCGGGTGCAAGGAGCCGCAGTCCACATTGATATTGAGCCCGTCCGGCGCCACGCCCAGGCAGCTCACCTTGGCTCCCAGCTCGCCGAATACGGCCGGCGCCACTTGATATCCCGCGCCGTTGGCACAGTCAACCACCAGATTGAAGCCATTGAGGCGGCTGCCCAGCGGGATGGAACGCTTACAAAATTCGATATAGCGCCCCGGAGCATCCTTCATACGGTAGGCCTTGCCGAGGCGGCTCGAAGCGACGGTGGTGATCGGCCCCTCCATGGCCGCTTCGATGGCAAGCTCGGCCTCGTCGTCGAGCTTGCGTCCCTCGGTGGAGAAGAATTTGATGCCGTTGTCGTGGTGGGGATTATGCGAGGCGCTAATAACGATGCCGGCATTGGCCTGCAACGCTTGAGTAAGATAAGCAATGGCCGGTGTCGGCATGGGCCCCAGTAGCTGAATGTTTACGCCCGCGGCGGACAAGCCCGCCTCTAAAGCCGATTCGAACATGTAGTTCGAGATCCGCGTATCCTTACCGATAAACACCTGATTGCCCGCAGTGCGGCCACAGAGAACCTGCCCGGCGGACCACCCCAACTTGAGCATGAAATCCGGCGTTATCGGAAACTCGCCGACCCGCCCCCTTATACCGTCAGTTCCAAAATAACGCTTTTCCATGGAAGCATCCCCATTTCCACGCGACTATTATTACTCATCCTGATGACCGGCATCGGTGCCCAATCATGGATCACGCCATGCGCTCGCAGGCTCGCACCCAGTTCAGGGTGATCGGCGACCGAGCAGACTATTCAGAGGCGATCATCGCTTGCCACCGGGTCATCCGTTATGCGCTACTTACTCCTAGTGGTCCGCTTAGCCCTGGCATTGCACGTACTCAACGACTTGTAACGCCTCAACCGTTTCCGCGACATCGTGCGTGCGGATAATCCGCGCACCGTTGAGCACGGCAAGCACGGCGGCCGTTAGCCCGCTTACCAAGCGCTCGGATACTGCCCGATTGGCAAGCTTGCCCAGAAAAGACTTACGCGATAGCCCCACCAAAACCGGCAGCCCTAGATCGCAAAAGCGACCGAGCGCCTTTAGCAAGCGCAAGTTATCCACCACGCTCTTGCCGAATCCAAAACCCGGATCGATGATCAGCCGCTCACGGGATATCCCGGCAGCTTCACAGGCAAGGATTCGCGCGGCAAAGAAACGATGGATATCCTCCACGACGTCGTCGTAGCGGGGATGCACCTGCATAGTCTGTGGATTACCCTGCATGTGGACCAAGCAGACCGGCAGGCTGGTCTGCGCGACGGCAGACAGTGCCCCATGGCGCTGTAGCGCCAAGATATCGTTGATCAACCCAGCCCCGGCATGAGCGGCTGCACGCATCACCTCAGGCTTGGTAGAATCCAATGAAATCGGCACTGGCAACTCCCGCGCCAGCGCCTCAATTACCGGGATCACACGTCGCAATTCTTCCGCGACCCCTACGTCGACGGCACCGGGTCGGCTGGACTCGCCACCCACATCAATGATTGCCGCGCCCTCCTCCACCATGGTCCGTGCGCGAGCAATGGCCGCCTCTGGGAAAAAACAATCACCCCCGTCCGAGAACGAATCGGGGGTGATATTCAGTATACCCATCACCTGAGGCGACGACAGGTCAAGCAATTTGCCACCGCAATCGAGCACTGTCCTCGTGATCGCCTCCATGGCCTCCGCGGTCAGTGCTCGCTGGCCGGCCGGCCGATCTTGCCGCCGGGCTCGTCACCCGGCGCCTTCTCACCTGGCTGCTTATCGGCGCCTTTGGGCGAGGGCGGATCGTCCCAATCCTTGGGGGGGCGCGGCGGGCGCCCGTGCAAAATATCGTCAATCTGATGACGATCCAGCGTTTCGTACTTGACCAGCGCTTCCGCCATATCGGTCAGCTTGTCGGTATTCTCCTCGAGAATTTTCTTGGCTCGGCGATAATTCTCATCGATGATGCGCCTGACCTCTTCATCGATAGCATGAGCGGTCTCATCGGAGATTTGCTTGTGCTGCGTCACGGTGTGGCCCAAGAATATTTCGCCTTCATCCTCGCCGTAAGCAAGCGGTCCCATGCGATCGGATAGCCCCCATTTCGTAACCATGTTGCGAGCTATCTCGGTGGCATGCTGAATGTCGTTCTGAGCACCCGTGGTGACGCGCTCCCGGCCGAAAGTCATCTCCTCAGCCAGGCGTCCGCCAAAGAGGCTAGCCAATCGGCTGTTGAGCCGCTGTTTGGTGTAGCTGTAGCGGTCCTCTTCGGGCAGGAACATCGTCAGTCCCAGTGCTCGGCCGCGCGGTATGATGGTCACCTTGTGCACCGGATCATGCTCGGGCGATAACAAACCGACCACCGCATGGCCAGCCTCGTGATAAGCCGTCAAGCGCTTCTCGTCCTCGCTCATGACCATGGACTTGCGCTCCGCGCCCATCATGATCTTGTCCTTGGCGTCCTCAAAGTCTCTCTGATCGACCAGGCGCTTGTTGCGACGGGCCGCGAACAAAGCCGCCTCGTTCACCAGGTTCGCCAGATCCGCGCCAGAGAACCCCGGGCTGCCGCGCGCGATGACCCGAATATCGACATCCTCCATGAACGGCACCTTGGCCATGTGCACCTTGAGGATCTGCTCCCGGCCGCGAACGTCGGGCAACGGCACCACCACTTGCCGGTCGAAACGACCTGGGCGCAGTAGCGCCGGATCCAACACGTCAGGACGGTTGGTCGCCGCGATGACGATAATTCCCTCACTGCCCTCGAAACCGTCCATCTCTACCAGCATCTGGTTCAAGGTCTGCTCGCGCTCATCGTGACCGCCACCGAGCCCGGCGCCACGCTGGCGACCCACCGCATCGAGCTCGTCGATAAAGATGATGCACGGTGCATGCTTCTTGGCCTGAGCGAACATGTCACGCACTCGGGCCGCGCCAACGCCGACGAACATCTCCACGAAGTCCGACCCGGAAATCGTGAAGAATGGCACCCGGGCCTCGCCAGCGATTGCCTTGGCGAGCAACGTCTTGCCCGTTCCGGGAGGGCCGACCAACAACACACCCTTTGGGATACGCCCGCCCAAACGCTGGAACTTAGCCGGGTCGCGGAGGAACTCAACCAGCTCGACAACATCCTGCTTCGCTTCCTCGACCCCAGCCACATCAGCGAATGTGACCTTGATCTGGTCCTCGGACATCATGCGGGCGCGGCTCTTGCCGAAGGACATCGCCCCACGACCACCACCACCGCCCTGCATCTGTCGCATGAAATAGATCCAGACACCGATCAGCAACAGGAATGGGAACCAGGAGATTAGGATCTGGAGCAGCATGCTCCGACCCTCTGGCTTCTCCGCCCGGATCTGCACTCCGTTCTCAAGAAGCGTGCCGATCAATGCAACATTGTCCGTCTCCGGGCTGTATGTATTAAAAGTTTCGCCAGATTCCGTTTGACCACGGATAATTTGGCCCTTGATAGTGACCTGCTCTATGTTGCCCTGCTTCACCTCCTTAAGAAACTGGGAATAGGTGAGCTCGGGCGATGCAACCGTCTGATCCTGAAAGTTGCTGAACACCGACATCAGCACAATGGCGATGACCACCCAAAGGATCAGATTTTTCGCCATGTCATTCAAGGCTAAACACCTCGGTCAATTTTTCGC
>JAKDMK010000302.1 GCA_030452365.1 Nitrococcus sp. | reverse complement strand
GACGGCGGTGATGCGCGGCCCAGACAATCGCGCGCGCCGCGACCTCGGGCTGGTAGACGGGCGCGACTGGGCGCAGACGCTGCGGCATCTTGTTGAGGGCCCAGTCGAACTGCGGCGTATTTAGACCCGGCAAATCGACGACGCTGACGTGGACATGACTGCCGCGGTGCAGCAGCTCGGCGCGCAGCGAGTCAGTGTAGCCATTGATCGCGTGTTTGGCGCCGCAGTACGGCGCCTGCAACGGCACCGAATGATAGGCGAGGGCGGAGCTGACCTGAACGATCGTGCCACGGTCGCGCGGTAGCATGCGCTTGAGTGCCGCCATCGTGCCGTAAACGTTGCCGAGATAGGTGACTTCGGAGACGCGCTTGAATTCGCCAGGTTCGATCTCGGCGAGCGGCGCGACAATGGTCGTCATCGCGGCGTTAATCCAGATGTCGATCTCCCCGAAATTGCTCTCGATCGTTTCGGCGGCTCGCTCGATCGCGGCCGCGTCGGCGACGTCGACACTGACGGCGAGCGCCTTGCCACCTAGAGCTTCGACTTCACTGCGCGCCGCTTCCAGCCGACCGGTATCGCGTGCAAGCAGGCCGATGTGCGCTCCGCGCTTGGCGAACGCACGCACCGTCGCGCGGCCTACGCCGGCCGTTGCGCCGGTGATGACGACGACTTCGGGTTTTTCGTGTACGTCCATGCCAATTACTCCGTTCCCGTCATCCTGGCGAAGATGTCAGTGTCGTTTACGCCGGCTGACGCCCCAAGCAAGCAAGCCACCGGCAGCAAGCGCGCCAAGCGCCGCTGCCGTATTGCGGTTTGATTTGCTCTGTGCGGCCGCGCGCCGGCGCCCGACTTCCGCTTCCGGCAGCGGCCCTTGCGGGCCGCCATGCAGCGCCATCTGCAGCACTTGCGCGATGTGCAGCGCGCGGCGGTTGGTGGTCTGCGCGATCTGTTCACGGCAACTGAAGCCGTTGGCAATGATAAGGGTGGCCGCGCTAGCCGCGCGCACCTTCGGCAGCAGCACGCGTTCGCCGGCGCCGATCGAGACGTCATATTTATCCTTCTCGAAACCGAACGAGCCGGCCATGCCGCAACAACCGGAATCCGGAATCTCGTAGTCGAGTCCGAGTTTGTCGAGCAGGCTTTGCTCGGCGTCCATGCCCATGATCGACTTGTGGTGGCAGTGAGGTTGCACTAGCGCTTTGCGCGCGAGTCGCGGCGGGGCGTAATTCTCAACCTGCTGCTGCAGAAATTCACTCAACATGTAACTGTGTTTGGACAGACGCTGCGCGCGTGGGTCGTCCGGGAACAGATTGATCAGCTCGTCGCGAAATACCGAGATACACGACGGCTCCAGGCCGACGATAGGCACGCCGGCAGTAATCTCGTTGTCGAGCGTATCCATGACCCGCTGCAAATACTGTCCAGCCTGATCGAGCAGACCGAATTCGTACAGCGGCCGGCCGCAGCAGATGGGCTGCAGCGGCACCCGCACGCGGTAGCCCTGCGATTCAAGGACTTCGACGGCCGCCTGCGCGATGTCCGGGAAGAAGTGGTTGGTGAACGTATCGGCCCACAGAACCACCGGCGGCCCGGCCGTGTTGCGCACCGAGCGCTGGCGGAACCAGGATTTGAACGTCTGCGGCGCGTATTTGGGAATACTGCGCGCTTGCGGCATCCCTGTAAGCTCTTTGGCGATGCCGGAAAAGCCGGGTGCATGGGTAAGAAAATTCACCACCGCGGGCAATCGCGAGGCGAGCCGCGACCAGCGGTCGATTAGGCCAAACGCGTAAGCCGAGATCGGCTTCATCCGGCCTTCGTAGTAATGCGCCAGGAATTCCGCCTTGTAGGCCGCCATATCGACGTTTACCGGGCAATCACTTTTGCAACCCTTGCAGGACAGGCACAGATCGAGCGATTCCTTAACCGTCTCCGAACGCCAGCCGTCGGTCAGCACGTCGCCTTGCATCATCTCGAACAGTAGCCGTGCACGGCCGCGCGTTGCGTGTTTCTCCTCGCGCGTGACCATGTAGCTCGGGCACATCGTGCCTCCATCGCTGCGGCATTTGCCGACGCCGACGCAGCGGATCGCGACGCGGCCGAAGCTGCGCTTGTCATTTGGGAAGACAAAGTGGGTAGCGGTCTTCGGCGGATGAAAATTCACCAGCCGCAGGTTTTCATCGAGCTTGTACGGGTCGATCACCTTGCCGGGATTCATCTTCCATTGCGGATCCCAGATCGACTTGAACTCGCGAAACGCCTGCATCAGCTCCTTGCCGTACATCTTGCCGAGCAGCTCGGCACGGGCCTGGCCGTCGCCGTGCTCGCCGGAGAGCGAGCCGCCGTAGGAGACGACCAGGTCACCGGCTTCTTCCATGAACGCGCGGAATTTCTTCACGCCCTCCGGCGTATGCAGGTCGAAGCTGATACGCGAATGCACGCAGCCCTGGCCGAAGTGACCGTACAGCGGACCCTTGTAGTCATATTTGTCATAGAGCTTGCGAAGATCACGCAGATAAGCGCCGAGCTTCTCGGGTCGCACCGCCGAGTCCTCCCAGCCCGGCCAGTGGTCGCGGCCGTCGGGCGGAAACGCGGTCGCGCCGAGCCCGGATTTACGTACCTCCCAGAGCTTTTGTTGCTGGTCCTCGTCATCGAGGATGCTGTATCCGGTGGGCCTGTCTTCGGTTTGCTTGAGCGCGTCCATCAGCGCCTGCGCCTTAGTGTCCGACTCTTGCCGATCATCGCCGCCGAGCTCGACCAGCAGCCATGCCTTGCCCTTTGGCAGCCGCGACAGCGCCTGCTCGTGCATGTGCTGCTTACGCTCGTCCTCGAACAATTCGTAATCGATACCCTCAAGGGCGATCGGACGATGCTGCATGATGACCGGCACGTGATCGGCGGCGACGGCGATGTCCTCAAAGCCGATCACCGCCAAGGTACGATGCTTGACATTCCGGGTGAGCTTCAACGTCACGTGCAGCACGGTAACGCAAGTGCCTTCGGTACCGCACAAAGCGCTCGCGAGATTGAAGCCGTTCTCGGGCAGCAGGTCGTCGAGGTTATAGCCGGAGACGCGGCGCGGCATTTTTTCGATGCTCGGGTACTGGGCACGGATCTGCTCGGCATTTCGATCGCGCAGCGCCTTCAAGCCGGCGAAGATCTCGCCTTGTCGGCCGCCGGCGGCAATAATGGCGTCGATTTCGCTCTCCTCGTAGCGGTCCTTGAGCGTCATGCGCTCGCCGTCGTAGGTGAGCACGTCGAGTGAGTCAACGTTGTCTGCGGTGCGCGGCCCGGGGCCGTAGAACTGCGCCTGCACCGAGTGGGTACCACAGGAGTTGTTGCCGACGTTGCCGCCGATCGTGCACCACTTATGGGTCGACGGGTCGGGCGGGAACACAAGCCCATAAGGCTCCAGTGCCTCATTGAGCTTGTCGTTGATCACGCCCGTCTCGAGCGTGACGCGCCCGCTATCCGTATCGATATCGAGGATGTGATGCAGGTACTTGGAATGGTCGATGACGACGGCGTGATTAACGGTTTCGCCGGAGAGGCTGGTGCCGCCGCCGCGCGACAAGATCGGCGCGCCATGGGCACGGCAGATGCGATGCGTGGCGATAATGTCTTCGATTGTTTGCGGAATCACGACGCCGATCGGCGGCTGGCGGTAGTTCGAGGCGTCGTTGGCATAGAGTGCGCGCGCACCGGCATCGAAGCGTACTTCACCGCTGAGTGCGGCTCCCAGGTCGCGCGCCAGCGTGTCACGCTCGGCGTCGTCGAATTTGATCGTATCGCGCATCCTCACTCCTCACTCCTCACTCCTCACTCCTCACTCCTCACTCCTCACCCGTCACCCGTCACCCGTCACTCGTCACCTGTCACT
>JAKDMK010000055.1 GCA_030452365.1 Nitrococcus sp. | reverse complement strand
CATTGGATGCCGCGGCTGAGGCTGGAAGCTGGCTTTCTGCTCTCGCTCGGCCTGGCAGTAAAAGGCCCCCCGCCCCTGTCTCTAATCGTCGATGATGTTGGGATCTATTACGACACGACGCAACCCTCGCGCCTTACTGAGCTTCTCAACGGGCCGCCTCCAGGTCATTCTGATCCGTTGCAGGATTCGCGGTTGCTGGAACGGGCCGTCCACTGCATGCACCGCATCGCTGAGGCGAAGCTCTCCAAGTACAACCACGCGCCGGATGCGCCCGAGCGACTCGGTAGAACCTCGCTACCGGAGCGGGTGCTGGTCGTGGATCAGACCGCTGGTGATCGGTCAATAACGAGCGGGCAAGCAGACGCCGCCGCCTTTTCGCAGATGCTTGAGGCGGCGATCCACGAGAATCCGCAGGCCGAAATTCTGCTCAAGACCCATCCGGATGTGCTCGCCGGCAAGCGGCGCGGCTACCTGGGCGATGTACCGGATCATCCGCGGGTGACCTTGCTGCGGCAGGATATGAGCGCTCGCTCGCTGCTCGATCAGGTTGATCGCGCCTATACAGTGACTTCGCAGCTCGGGCTGGAGGCCGTGGTTGCCGGCAAGCCGGTGACGGTCTTCGGCGTTCCATTCTACTCCGGCTGGGGGCTGACCGACGACCGCGCGCCCACTGCGCACGCGCGGCGCGCGCGTTCGGTCGCGGAGCTGTTCGCCGCTGCCTATCTGCTCTATCCACGTTATCTGGACCCCGTCACCGGCGAGCGTTGTGGCGCCGAAACAGTGATCGATTACCTGGCACTGCAAAGGCACTGGTTTGCGCGCAATTCCGGGCGGCTGTTCTGTGTTGGCTTCCGGCGTTGGAAGCGATCGTTTGTCCGCAGCTTTCTTGCGGGCCCGGGAAATGAGATCCATTTCGTGCGCTCGGCGACCCAGGCGCGCAGGCGCGGCTTCGGCCCCGACTGCCGCCTCGTTGTCTGGGGACACCGGGAGCAGGATGGCATGCGCGCGCTCGCCATGGACGCCGCGGTGCCAATAGAGCGTATGGAGGATGGTTTTATCCGCTCGCACGGACTGGGGTCCGATATGACTGCGCCATTGTCGCTGGTGTTCGACCGCAGCGGCATTTACTACGACCCGACTGGTGCGAGCGATCTGGAGCACATTCTAGCGACAGCCGAGCTCGGGGAGGACTTGCGCCGGCGGGCGCGGGCGCTGCGCGAGCGGCTGATCGAGCTTGGAATCAGCAAGTACAACTTCCCCGGCCAGAGCGCTTTGTCTTTACCGCTGAAAGAAGGGAAAGCGGTGGTACTGGTGCCTGGGCAGGTCGAGGACGATAGCTCGGTGCGGCTCGGCTGCCCGGGGCCGCGGACCAACCGGCGACTGCTGGAGGCGGTGCGCGCGGCGCGACCGGATGCATACATCCTCTATAAGCCGCATCCGGACGTCGTCAGTGGCAATCGCAAAGGGCGCGTGGTACCGGCGCCCGGTGAACGGCTCTGGGACGAGCTGGTAGCGGATGTATCGCTCGCGAGCTGTCTTGCGGCCGCAGATGAGGTGCACACGCTCACCTCGCTGGTGGGCTTCGAGGCGTTGCTGCGGGGGAAGCGCGTGGTCACCTATGGCCGACCGTTCTATTCAGGCTGGGGGTTGACCGAGGACGTGTTTTCGTTGGCGAGACGGCAGGGCCATCGGCGCTTGTCAGTCGATGAGCTCGTTGCCGGAGCGTTGATTATATATCCGCGTTACATCGACCCGATTACCAATACGTTCACCACGCCTGAGATCGCCCTGGAGCGGCTGGCGGCGGCTTTGAATAACGCGAGTGCGGCGCGGCGGCTGAACCAGCCTTGGCCGATGCGGCCGCTGCGCAAGTTGCGACGTTTGTTTGTGGGGGTAAATTATGCCGGGCAGGGTGCTGCTGCTACAGGGACCCGTGGGGCCTTTCTTCAGCTTGCTCGCAGAGGAGCTGAAATCGGAAGGCCATGAAGTCTTCAAGATTCATTTCAATGGCGGCGACGAGGTCTGCTACACGCAAACCAGTGCCTATCGGTACCGTCGCGACCTGCTCGGGTGGCCGGCATTCTTGCGGGCATTCATAGCGCGGCACGAGATCGATAGGATCTTCCTGTTCGGTGATTGTCGGCCCTACCACCGGCGGGCGATCAAAGTCGCGCGCGAGCTGGGTGTGGCGGTATTCGTGTTTGAGGAAGGCTATGTTCGTCCGGATTACGTTACCTTAGAGCCCGGCGGAGTTAACGCTCATTCAGCATTATCACGCGAGCCTGGTGACTACGTCACCCCGGGACCGGTGAAGCAGGATGTCCCGCAGCCGGCTGGAGGCGTTTTCTGGCGCATCGTGGGATATGCCGTGCGCTACTATCTGGCTGCATGGTGGCTGCGCGGAGCATTTCCGCATTATGAGCATCATCGTCCGCTCAATCCTTTTAGCGAGGGGCTGCGCTGGGTGCGCTCAGGACTGCGAAAGCTGTACTACTTGTGTGCTGACTATCCGCTTGCTCGGCGTTTGTCTAAGCAGCAGCACAGCGGGTATTATCTGGTTCCCTTGCAGGTGCACTGCGACGCCCAGGTCACGCACCATTCCCGCTATGCCTCGATCGAGGACTTCATCGCCGAGGTCATCGGCTCATTTGCGGCGCACGCGCCGGCGGATACCGAGCTGGTTTTCAGACAACATCCCATGGAGCGCGCCTATCATGACTACGGCAGGCTGATCGCGCGTCTGGCGGCGCGCTATCGGGTGCGCGGGCGCGTGCACTACCTGCACGAGGGGCATCTGCCCATGCTACTGCACGGTGCGCGCGGCACGGTCACGATCAACAGCACCGTTGGCTTGTCCTCGGTTTATCACCGGACGCCGGTGAAGGTGATGGGATATGCGGTCTACGACATACCTGGGCTGACCTGCGAGAAGCCGCTGGATGCCTTTTGGCAGGCGCCGGGTGAGGTGGACCATCGGCTGTACAGGCGCTTCCGCAAGCACCTGGTTGCCAACGTGCTCGGCAACGGTAGTTTCTACCGGCGCGTACGGGCTGACCGAGGCTCGACCGGGATCGAGTGGCCGTTGGGTAGCCTCTCCGCTGCGAGCGATCCGGCGCGGGCGGGCGTGCTGCCGATTGCCGCGCGGGTAGGCGAGGAGGTCGCTGTAGGCACCAACGCCGTATCTCCGCCGGCTTCCGCGGCCGCGAGACTGTGCGCTGGCAGCGCGAAACCGAATGTCGATTGGAGCAGCGTGCGGGAGGCGGAAGAGCCGGTTTCGCAATCGTTCCAGGGCGCTTGCTAATGGGGACTTCCGGAAACCTTGCTGCGCGTCGCTATCCCGGCGCAAGCCGGATATCCATCTTGTTGTTGCGAAAGCCTGGTGCGTGATTCGGTGTGCGCCATGATCCGGTAGCCGCTTTTAGATCCAAGCCAAAGGAGGGAGAGGGTTTATGAAGTTTCGAGAGTTGTTCGAAACTTGGGAGAGATCAGCCGAAGAGCGGCGCACGCCGAACGCCTACGCGGTGCGCCTGCCGATGCATGATGCCGCCAAGCTCGCCACGCTTGCGGAGATGTTTCCTGGGCGATCGGAGCAGGACATCATCACGGATTTGCTCTGCACCGCCCTCGATGCAATCGAGGCGATTTTCCCGTACGTGCAGGGTAGCCGCATCGTCTCGGAAGACGAACACGGCGATCCCATCTACGAGGATGTGGGATTGACACCCCGCTTTCAGTCGCTCACCCGCAAGCATCTGCAAACGCTCAGAACCGAGCCTGATGAGGAGTAGCCTAAGCGCAAGCCGGGCGTGGGACTATTCGGCCTCGCCAAAGCGCGAGTCGACTAACTCAGCCAGCTTGGTGAGGGCTTCCGCGGCATCCGGCCCACAGGCCAGTATCAGCAGCTGCGTTCCGCAAGCAGCCGCGAGCATCATCAGGCCCATGATGCTCTTGCCGCTGACCTCCTTGCTGCCGCTCTTTACTCGTATGTCACTGTGAAATCGGGCCGCCACCGAAACGAAACGAGCAGCGGCCCGAGCGTGCAGGCCGAGCTTGTTGGCGATCCGGATCTCGCGTATGAGGAATTTGTCGTTATCTGTCATTCCCAAACTTGCGCGGGGTTTCTAGGGCCTGTTTACGTTTGCCACGATGCCACCGCTGTGAATGTCAATAGGCCCTAACATCAGCCCCATGCTCATGCGAGTGCGAGCTCCCGGTGACGAACGGCAACGTTCGCTCTGCGCCTTCGGAAGTGGTCGGCCAATCGATGCGCGAGATAAACCGAGCGATGCTGACCCCCGGTGCAGCCAATGGCGATGGTAAGATAGCTGCGGTTCTCGCGCTCGAAGTGAGGAATCCATTCATCGAGGAAATCCTGGATTTGCGTATAGTAGCGATCAACTTTCTCCTGCCCGGCAAGGTACTGGCCGACAGGCGCATCCAGGCCGGTTAGCGAGCGCAGCTCCGGCTGCCAATGCGGGTTGGGTAGACAGCGGGCGTCGAATACATAATCGGCATCTGGTGGTGTTCCGTGCTTGTAGCCGAACGATTCAAACAGCAACGACAGGGTATAGGCCTCGCGCACGAGGCGCTTGTGCACCAGATCGCGCAGCTCATGCACCGTGGTTCGCGTGGTATCGATAATGAGATCAGCCCGCTCCAGTATCGGGTCGAGCAGTACGCGCTCGCGCTCGATGGCCTCTGAGAGTGGGATATCGGCGCCGCTGAGCGGATGACGCCTGCGGGTCTCATTGAAGCGTTTGAGCAGGGTGTCATGCTCCGCATCCAACGCCAGAATCTCGCAGTGGATGCCAAGCGCCGTTATGTCCCTTAGGATTTCCGGGAACCGGCTAAGATCTTCGGGGCCGTTGCGCGCATCGATGCCGACGGCGTATTGATGGTTCGCGGCCGTTGGCGTTTCCGTGACATGGCGGCCAAGCGCGCTCAGCAGCCCTACGGGCAAATTGTCGATGCAGTAAAAGCCGGTGTCCTCGAGCGTATTGAGCGCGATGCTTTTGCCCGACCCGGAAAGCCCGCTGATAATCACCAGCCTCATACAAGCTCCGGCACCTGTTCTCCAACAGATTCGAGCCCCCAATCGCCACCCGAGTTGCGGGTTTGCATCTGGCGCACCGCGGTTTCGATCAACAGTGCCCGCGGCCGCAGGCTCGACAAAGTCAGTAGAGGCAAGCGGCGGCCAAGCCAGCCATGTGCCGTCCAGGCCCCATGCAAGGGGTCGGCGGCAGCCGCTTGGGCCGTGAGCGCCACGATCAGTCGGATGGTGGCGCTGGAAGTAACGGCGGTCTCGCCGAAGAGCCGATTAATATTTAGTAACCCGAGCCCGTGAACCGCTAATTGCCCATGCAAGGGCCCAGGGCCGCTGCCTATCAGTGCGCCACGGGTATGCGCTTGAATGCGCACGGCGTCATCGGTTACCAACAGATGGCCGCGTTCGATCAGCATCAAGGCGGTTTCACTCTTGCCTACACCGCTGCTGCCCTGGAGCAGAACACCGTAGCCCTGAACTTGTACGAGTGTTCCCGAGCGCGTCAGATCGAGCCTAGTGTCGATTAGGTTCTGGATGCGGGCGAGGGCCTCTGAGCTGTGCAGCGGCGTGCTGATGATGGGCACCGGCACGCACTGGTGGCGGGCAGTGACATCGATGTCGGCGCTGTTGATCCAAACCAGTGGCGGAGGACTAGAATCGGCCTCGGGCTGACTTAGTAGCAGCCGAATCAAGGCGGGGGCCTTTGCGCCAACCCAACAACTGGCTGTCTCGGGCAGTTGTAGATTGCTGGGCAGATCGGATGCCGACGATGTTGTAACACCTAGGGCATGGGCGAGTGCGGCACAATCGAGCCTCGTGTCTCCTGACGGAATTCGAGAATTATTCGAGGATCCCATTGGACATTCCCTTTCTCCCGGCCGGCTTGAAACCAGGCATCGCCGAGGATAAGCGGGTGCGCGTTGGTTCGGCCTGCTCCAGCTCGATGACCAACGACGTGGGTGTTGGCCGTGCACTTATGACCAGATAGCTCAAGCCAGCTAGTTGCTTGCTTCGGAGCCCGCTCACGAGTCTCGCGGATTTGTTTGCAAGTCAATGATATGTCGATACATTTCCTCTGCGGTTTGGCTGGCTCGCAAACGCCCGCAGAATGCGTGATCGCTGAACAGCTCCGCCAGGGCCGCAAGAATGCGTAGGTGCTCGTCAGTGAAATGTTTCGGCACGATCAAGGCGAAGAGTAAATCCACCGGTTGCTTGTCGATTGCATCGAAGTCAACGGGCTGGTCCAGTTTGATAAGCGCGCTGCGCGCTTCGTCGATGCTGTCAACGCGGGCGTGCGGCAACGCCACACCCTTGCCGAGCCCAGTGCTGCCGAGGCGCTCCCGGCCGATCAGATGCTCGAAGATCGTCCTATCCATCCGTTCGCCCTCGCCCTCGGTTTGGGCGAGGAGCGCACCGAGTACTTCCAGGCAGCGATTCTTGCTGGTGACATGAACCCCGCAACGAATTCGCTCGGGGAATAACAGATTGACAAAGTTCATTGCGCCGCGCCCAAACGGATGAGATCTGAGGCGTGCTCTACTTGCAACCGCACGAGTTGGCCAGGGCAATGAATCCTGCCCAACGGGCCGTTAACCTTCAAGGGTCTGGCTGACCGGACCCTCTCGACGATGATGGTCCGCACGTTTTTCTTTGTGCTTGACGACCTGCCGATCGAGCTTGTCGACCAACCCGTCGATGGCGGCATACATGTCGCCATCGAACGCACCGGCATAGAGCTTGGCGCCGCTCACGTTGAGCGTGGCCTCTGCTTTTTGGGTCAGTTTTTCGACGGTCAGAACGACGTGCACGTCGACCACATTGTCGAAGTGCCGCTCAAGTCTGTCGAACTTCAAACCAACATACTCGCGTAACGCTTGGGTGACTTCCACGTGGTGTCCAGTGATATCTATCTGCATAGCGTCCCTCTCGGTGGTTAGGCAAAACGCTTGCGCTCTGTCGATGACGCGATGTTCATGGACTCGCGATACTTGGCCACAGTCCGTCGCGCCACATTGATGCCGTCGGCCTGCAGCCATTCGGCGAGTCGATTGTCGCTGAGTGGGCATGAAGAATTTTCGGCAGCGATCAGGCGGCGGATACGGGCGCGTATCGCGGTCGCCGAGCACTCCCCCCCGTCCACCGTCTGAACATGGCTCGAGAAGAAATGTTTGAACTCGTAAGTCCCACAGGGTCCCCTGAGATATTTTTGGTTAGTAATGCGCGACACGGTGGATTCGTGCATTTCGATCGCCTCCGCCACTTCACGCAACACCAACGGTCTCATCGCCTCCTCACCCTGCTCGAGGAAGTCCCGCTGTCGCTCGACGATGCACTGCGCCACCTTGAGCAAGGTCGCGTTGCGTGAGTGCAGACTCTTGATCAACCAACGCGCTTCTTGCAGATGCTGGCGCATGACCGAGTTGTCACGACTCGTGTCCCCTCGGCGCACGAGCCCCGCATAATGGCGATTGACCCGTAGCCGGGGATAAGCATCAGGATTGATCTCAACCTGCCAGTGACCATTTTCCTTGCACACGAAGACATCCGGGACGATGTATTCCGGGCTTTCATTGCTGATGCGCAAGCCGGGGCGAGGGTCGAGCGTTTGGACCAGTGTGAGAATCTGCTGCAGCGCCTCCTCATCAAGGCGCATGCGGCGCCTGAGCTGAGCGAACTGGCGTTTGGCTACTAGCCCGAGATGTTGGTCGATAAGCTGGCGCGCTTGCGCGAGCCAAGGGGTTGCGGGGTCGAGCTGTTCGAGCTGAATCAGCAGTGCCTCACGCGGGTCGCGCGCGCCAACCCCGACCGGGTCGAAGCGCTGAACTTGGCTGAGTACGGCCTCTATCTCCTCCTCCGACACACCCCACTCCGCGGGGAGCGCCGTGTGGATCTCGGCGAGCGTAC
This sequence comes from Nitrococcus sp., assembly GCA_030452365.1. Classification (GTDB taxonomy): domain Bacteria; phylum Pseudomonadota; class Gammaproteobacteria; order Nitrococcales; family Nitrococcaceae; genus Nitrococcus. The sequence continues at coordinate 1,887 of JAKDMK010000055.1, read as the reverse complement.
TGCCCAGGTAGCCATCATCACGGACCGCGTCGATTATGGCCTCGGCTATGGTTAGCTCCCGCGCCGAGAATCGATTGAGCCGGGCCTGCCAGGATAGGTAATCCTGCAGCGATTGATCGCCTTCGCTCTGGTTGGCGAAAGGATCCCAGTCGTCTGCGTAGCCCGAGTCGCTGTAGGTGGTGGCGCCGTTGTAGACATCATCCCAGGTCGTGTCCACGGGCAGGTTATCACTGATGTGCTCATGCTGCGCCGTGCCGTCGTAGTCTTGCCCCGAGCGGTCATCGCTGCGATCAGCCTCGTGTTCACGCTCCGAAGGGCTCACGAGTAGCTCCGTCTCATCGAAGCTGGGTTCGACCTCCTCGGCGAGCTCGAGCATGAGATTGGATTCGAGTGCCTGCTGGATTTCCATGCGCAATTCAAGGGACGGAAGCTGCAACAGGCGTATGGCCTGCTGGAGCTGGGGCGTCATCGTGAGCTGTTGACGCAGGCGAAGCTGAAGCGACTGTTTCATGTTCTGCGATGCCGATCAAGCTCCGGGGCGGCTTTGGTGTAACAGTGATGATCGAAGCGCACCCACAGTACAGGGTAGCGCAGTTGTTGATCTATTGCTGATCTATTTCGTAGCGAATTTTTCATGCTGTCGGCATCCGATAGTCACAGACGGAAGTTGCTCCCCAAGTAGACGGCTTTGACGTGATCGTTGGCGAGGACGGCATCAGCCGATCCTTCGGCGATCATCTGTCCTGCGCTCAGGATGTACGCTCGATCGACGATACCGAGCGTGTCGCGTACGTTGTGATCTGTTATGAGCACGCCGCTCTCGAGCGCGGCCAGCTGCTGGACGATGTCTTTGATGTCTCCCACCGAGATTGGATCCACACCGGCGAAAGGCTCATCGAGCAATACGAAGCGCGGATCGGCGGCGAGGGCGCGCGCGATTTCCACGCGGCGGCGCTCTCCACCGGAGAGACTGATGCCAAGTTGATCGCGCAGGTGGCTGACGTGGAATTCCTCCAACAGCGATTCCATGGCGCGCAGCCGCTTGGCGCGCGAGAGGCCACGCCGTAGCTCCAGAATGGCCAGCAAATTCTGCGCGACCGTCAGCTTGCGGAATACCGAAGGCTCCTGAGGCAGATAGCCAATGCCCAAGCGGGCTCGGGCATGCATGGGCAGACGCGTGATATCTTGCCCATCCAAGACTATGCGGCCACCGTCGGCAGGCACAAGCCCGACGATCATGTAAAAACAGGTGGTCTTGCCGGCGCCATTTGGGCCAAGCAATCCGACGATCTCACCACTGCGGATATGCAACGAAGCATCCCGCACCACGGGCTGCCGGCGATACTGCTTGATCAACGCCGTGGCTTTGAGCTCGCTGCCGGAAGTTGGCTCGAATGTGGTCATTGGCCTGCGTCCATCTGCTTGTCACGCTGCTGCTTGGGGTAGATGGTAATGTGGATACGGCTCGCTTTGTCCTTGCCGGAGCGGGCCACCACCTGATCTGCCTCGATGTTGTAGACGACCTCCTTGCCGTGAAACGTATTGCGGCCCTGCCATAGCGTCGCACCCTGGAGCAGGCGGATGCGGCGTGGTCCGGCCGCGTAATACTCCATGCGCGGTGCTTGGGCGTGCACGTATTTGCGCTCACCTTCGGGCAGTTCCCGGTAGCTTGCCGGATGGCCTTGCATGACAATGTGATGCAGCTCACGACTGTCTGGAACATAGTAGACATACATGACATCGCCGGTGATTTTCAGTGTTCCCTGGGTGAGGATGACATCGCCGCGGTAGACGCTCACGCCCTTGATGTTATCGATCTCGGCCCGGTCCGCACTCAGCATGATGGGTTGATCGCGATCGCTATCGCGGGCGCTGGCACAAGGGTAC
>JAKDMK010000301.1 GCA_030452365.1 Nitrococcus sp. | reverse complement strand
GATTCCCATGGCCGACGGGGTGCGCCTGGCCGCGCGCGTGTGGCTGCCGCAAGGCGCCGAGCAACAGCCGGTGCCGGCGATCCTGGAATACATCCCCTACCGCATACGCGACCACACCCGCAACCGCGACGATCTCAATCACCCCTATATTGCCGGTCACGGCTACGCCTCGGTGCGCGTTGACATCCGCGGCAGCGGTGACTCGGAGGGCGTGCTCACCGACGAGTATACCCAGGAGGAGCTCAACGACGGCGTCGCCATCATCGCCTGGCTGGCCGAGCAACCCTGGTGCAACGGCACCGTGGGCATGATCGGTATTTCCTGGGGTGGCTTCAACGGGTTGCAGATCGCCGCCCTGCAACCGCCCGCGCTGAAGGCCGTGGTCACGGTTTGCTCCACCGATGATCGTTACGCCGACGACGTCCACTACATGGGCGGATGCATGCTGCTGGATAACCTCTCCTGGGCCTCGGTGATGTTTGCCGGCAACTCCTGTCCGCCGGACCCGGACGTAGTGGGCGAAGGCTGGCGCCACGTGTGGCTGGAGCGCCTCAAGGGCAGCGGCCTGTGGCTGCAGCGCTGGAGTGCCCACCAGCGCCGCGACGACTATTGGAAGCACGGTTCGATCTGCGAGGATTACAGCCAGGTGCGCTGCCCGGTCTATGCGGTGAGCGGCTGGGCCGACGGCTATTCCAATGCCGTGTTCCGGCTGCTCGCCAATCTGAGCGGCCCGCGCAAAGGCTTGGTGGGGCCGTGGAGTCACCGTTATCCGCACCTGGGCGAGGCCGGCCCCGCAATCGGCTTTTTACAGGAATGCCTGCGCTGGTGGGATTACTGGCTCAAAGATAAAGACACCGGCATCATGGACGAGCCCATGCTGCGCGCCTGGATGATGCAGAGCATGCCCCCGGCGCGACGCTATGAAGCGCGCCCCGGGCGCTGGGTCGCGGAGTCCGCTTGGCCGCCAACGCGCGGTTATGAGCTTTGTCTTGGCTTGGCCGAAGGCCGCCTGACGGACGTCGAGGAGCCAAGCGACGGCGCCGAGCTCAATCTGTGCTCGCCGCTGCGCACGGGCCTGATGGCCGGCAAATGGTGCTCTTACGCATACGGACCCGACCTCGCCGGCGATCAACGTGCCGACGACGCCGGTTCGCTGGTATTCGACAGCGAGCTCCTCGACGAGTCGCTGGAAATCCTTGGTGCGCCACGTCTGACGCTGGAGTTGGCGGTGGATAGGCCGACGGCCATGCTCGCGGCGAGGTTAAACGACGTGCGAGCCGACGGCGCCGTCACCCGGGTGACCTATGGGCTGCTCAATCTCAACCACCGGGAGGGCCACGAGCACCCGCAGCCGCTGCAACCGGGAAAGCGCTATACGATCAGCTTGGCGCTTAACGAGGTCGGGCAAGTGTTTGACGCCGGCAATCGCCTGCGCCTGGCGCTGTCCACCTCCTACTGGCCGGTGGCGTGGCCATCGCCGGAGCCCGTGACCATGACCGTGTATGGCGCGGGCAGCCGCCTGGAGCTGCCGGTGCGGCGGCGGCAAGCCGGTGACGAGCAATTGCTCGCGTTCGCCGAGCCCATCGGCTCGGTGCGCGACGACAACGAGGTGCTGGAGCCCAGCTGTTACGCCTGGCACATCACCGAGGATCTCGAGCGGCACAGCTTCACCTTGGACGTGGAGGACGCCGACGGGGTCTACCGCGTGGCCGAGACCGGTACCGTAGTCGAAAAGCGCGGCCGCGAGCGCTATACCGCCGTGGACGACGATTTCCAGTCGGTGCGCGGGCAAACCGACTGGGTGCTTGGCTTCAAGCGCGGAGAGTGGCAGGTACGCACCTTCACTCATACTGAAATGCAAGCCGACGTCGAAAAGTTCACGATCCGCGCATCGCTGGAGGCCCAGGAGGGCGAACGCACCGTGTTTCGCGACAGTTGGGACATCACCGTGCCACGCGACCAAGTTTGACGATGTCATCCGCCCATGAAAAACCGCACCACGTTGATTGACGAGGAGCGCCTGCACGCGCGTCTGGTAGACCTCACGCGCATTCCCTCGGTAACCGGAGAGGAGGAGGCCGCCATCCGCCGCATCGCCGACTGGCTGGGCGCCAGCGGCGCCGAGGTGGATTATTGGTTCGACGGCATCGGCAAGCTCGTGCTCGATGCCGATTATCCGGGCCACGAGGTAGAACGCGCCTGGGTGCCGGTAGTGGCCGGTCTCGTACGCGGCACCCGCCCCGGCCCCACCATTCTGCTCACCGGCCATGTAGACGTGGTGCCGCCGGGCGAATACGAGCACTGGCAGCACGATCCTTACTCGGGGCTCATCGACGGCGAACGCCTCTACGGGCGCGGCGCCGCGGACATGAAATCGGGCCTCGTAGCCGCCCTGGAGGCCTTCGAGACATTCGCCCGCGGGCCGCGGGATTTTCCCGGCCGCGTTGTGTTCATCGCTGTGTCAGCCGAAGAGGACAGCGGCCTGGGTACGCTTGCCGCCATCCGCCGCGGCTGGAGCGCGGATGCCGCTATCATCCCGGAGCCGACCTGCCGCGCAGGCTATCCCGAGGTCGTCATCGCGCACGCGGGGGCCATGTCCTGCGCGATCGAAGTCGCGGGCCTGTCCGCACATGCCAGCCGGCGCCTGACGGGGGAAAGCGCTTTCGAACACTGCCTCGCCGTCTACGACGTGTTGCGCCGGGCCGAAGCGGCCCTCAACGACGCCGAAACCCATCCGCTAATGCGGGCCTTGGAGCTGCCCTACGCCACCAACCTGGGTCTGGTTCAAGGCGGGTCCTGGTCGTCCAGCGTGATGGCGAATTTGAAAGCCGATGTGCGCGTCGGTGTGGCGCTGAGCGAAACCACCGCCGAGGCTAAGGCACGCTTCGAACGGGTGCTCGCCGAAGGTCTCGCCCAGCACCCTTGGCTGGCCGCGCACCCGCCGCGGGTGCAGTGGCGCGCGGCCGGTTTCGGCTCGGCGCAAACCGCCGCCAACCATCCACTGGTCGAGTGTTTGTGCGATGCCGCCGAGGTTGCCTTCGGCACGCCGCCCGCGGTCACCGGCGTCCCCTACGGCTGCGATATGGCTGGCTGGGTACGCCTCGCGCACACCCCCACGGTGCTCTACGGCCCAGGCGACATCGACCAGGCGCACGCGGCTGACGAATGGGTGTCGCTGCCGGTGACTCTCAAGGTGACCCAGGCGCTGGTGCGGTGTACCACGGCGTTGCTGGAGGTCGATGCGGCGGCGTTGCGGGCGCAACCGTCCGCCTAACGCCGCTAATCGTCGGTTTCGAACTCGAAGTCCAACAGCTCCACCGCGTGCTCGTAGCGGCGCTGGAGCTGGGCCGGCGAGCTAGCGCCTATCCACAGGATGGCGAGGGTGTAGCTGTAGCTGTCCTGATCCATGAGCTGGGACAGGCGCTGGCCGGGTTGCGGGATGACTTTGACGATGCTGCCGGGGATCTGTCGGGTCAGCTCTTCCAGCGCCGCGGTGTCTGGCACAGACGTGACTACGGCGTCGCGATAGGCGCGGATGAAAAACTTCGCGGCACAGGCAAAGGCGCCTTCGCGGTAAGGTAGCCTGGGGCGCTGGCCGAGTGATAAATCGCTGGCGATCTCGTGGTGGGAGGCGCCGTCGACTTTTTCGAACAAGTCGGCGTGGGACTCTGAAATCCGCGGATTAACCTCCAGCAGCCAGATTTGGTCGGTGTTGGCGTCCCAGAAAAACTCCGCGTTGAAGGGGGCGTTATCGTAGCCGATGTGAGTCAAAAAGCGTTCGACGATGCGTGTCATGCGTTTGCACACGCGCGCCGGCAGCCGGGTGGGATACTGATAGCGGTTGAACGAGGAGCCGTTGGGCTCGCGCAGGGAATCCACCGTGCCG
>JAKDMK010000300.1 GCA_030452365.1 Nitrococcus sp. | reverse complement strand
TAAACATCCAGATTAGTGGCGGACAACGCGTTATTCTCGATGAACTCCCGCCGCGGCTCGACCTGATCGCCCATAAGGGTTGTAAAGATTTCGTCGGAGGCCACCACGTCCTCGATCCGTACCTGCAGCAGCCGGCGTATCGCGGGATCCATGGTAGTCTCCCACAACTGCCCTGGATTCATTTCCCCAAGCCCTTTGTAACGCTGAATGGCGAGTCCACGTTTGGCCTCGTCCAAAAGCCAGCTGACAACGTCATGGAACTCACTCACGGCGCTACTGCGCTGACCACGGTGCACACTAGCATCTTTACCCAGCCGCCCATCGAGAACTTGGCTCAAGCGACGAATGGTTTCGTACTCTTGTGATAGGAAAAACTGCAAACGGAAAGTGTAGGGGTAGAGAATACCGTGCATGCGCTTGGTCACCACGGCATCGTGAAATCCACCGCTTTGACTCAAATTAACCTGAACGCCGTACTCGGTACCGATCAGCTGGTCGCGATTAACAGTTTCTTTCAATCGCTGAAACCAGCCCTCAACGCGCCGGCCATCGCGCAACGCGTCCTCATCCAGCGCCGGCAGACCCACCATGGCCCGCAGTATAGTCGAGTCACTACGGCGAGAGAGATGCTCGATCATGTCCATCGTCGACAAGTACTGACGTACTAAACTCTCGATCTCCGCGCCGATGATCCGTGCCGACCCAGCGTCCGGTTGCAGGCTGGCATCGGTTAATGCCAGCCGCAGCAGATACTCGACGAACTCTTTCTCATCCTTTACGTAATCCTCCTGCTTGCCCCGCCTGACCTTATAAAGGGGAGGTTGCGCGATGTAGATATGGCCGCGTTCCACCAATGCCGGCATCTGCCGGTAAAAGAAGGTGAGCAGGAGGGTGCGGATGTGGGACCCGTCGACATCAGCATCGGTCATGATGATGATCCGGTGATAACGCAGCTTATTGGCGTCGAACTCTTCTTTGCCGATACCGCAGCCGAGAGCCGTAATTAGGGTGCCTACTTCGGCGGAGGAGAGCATTTTATCAAAGCGCGCCTTCTCGACATTGAGGATCTTTCCCTTAAGCGGCAAGATTGCTTGGTAGCGCCGATCCCGCCCTTGCTTAGCTGATCCGCCTGCCGAGTCCCCCTCTACGAGGTAGAGCTCAGAGAGCGCAGGGTCGCGCTCCTGACAATCGGCAAGCTTTCCCGGCAAACCAGCGATATCAAGCGCCCCTTTACGTCGGGTCATTTCGCGTGCTCGCCGCGCAGCATCACGCGCTCGCGCCGCCTCGATGACCTTATCGACGATAGTCTTGGCCTCGCTCGGATGCTCATAAAGCCATTCCTGGAAATACTCAACCAGCACCGACTCCACTACGCCCTTGACTTCTGAGGAAACCAGCTTGTCTTTCGTTTGCGACGAGAATTTCGGATCAGGCACCTTCACCGAGACGACCGCGGTAAGGCCCTCGCGGACATCATCCCCACTCGGCACCATTTTGAGCTTTTTGCTATGACCTTCAGCTTCCATGTATTGGTTGATGGTACGTGTTAGAGCCGCGCGGAAACCGGCCATGTGCGCACCGCCATCGCGTTGTGGGATGTTGTTGGTAAAACAGAAAATATTCTCTTGATAGGAGTCGTTCCACTGCATCGCGACCTCGACGCCAATCGAGCACCTCCAGACGCAAAGATAGAAGAGCTCTTGGTGCAAAGGTGTTTTGTTCTTGTTCAAATGGCGTACGAACGCCCCTATTCCCCCGGCGTACTCAAATACGTCTTCCTTGTTAGTGCGCTCATCTTTCAACGAAATGCGCACACCGGGATTAAGAAAAGACAGCTCTCGAAATCGTTTGGCGAGAATATCGTAATTAAAGTCAATGTTGGTAAAGGTATTCGAGCTCGGCTGAAACGTCACTTGCGTGCCCGTATCGCTGGTCTCTCCAAGTTGTTTCAGAGGCGCGACCGGCTCCCCATGACGGTATTCCTGGTGGTGAATATAGCCGTTTCTCTTGATAACAAGCCGCAACCTCTCCGACAAGGCATTGACGACAGAAACCCCAACGCCGTGAAGCCCACCTGAAACCTCGTAGGATTTATTATCAAACTTCCCCCCCGCATGCAGCATGGTCATTATAACTTCCGCCGCTGAGCGCCCCTCCTCTGCATGGATATCCACTGGGATACCACGGCCATTATCGGTTACGGTTATCGAGTTATCCGCATGGATGACAACTTCGATCTCAGTACAGTGCCCCGCGAGCGCCTCGTCGACGGAGTTATCGGCTACCTCGAAGACCATATGGTGCAAGCCGGTGCCATCATCCGTATCGCCTATGTACATACCCGGGCGCTTGCGCACGGCATCCAGACCACGCAACACTGTAATTTGCCCGGAATCGTATTCAGTCTGTACGCTCATATAAAGGATCCCTACTGAGAGACATACGTATTATACCATTTTGCAGTAAGTGCCTTGTTCCACGTGGAACACTTGATGGGCACACCCCGTCAGTCTCAAGTCCTCCCGCGTCAAAGCCGTTAGAAAAACTTGCGCGTCCATCAGCAGCAGCGCTCCCAAGACCCGCTCCCGCCGCCCAAGATCAAGCTCTGCGGCTAAGTCGTCGACAAGAAGGATAGGCCGTTGCCGACCACTCCTAGCGGTCACGGCGGCTTGCGCAAGCCGAAACGCAATAACCACAAGCTTCTGTTGGCCACGCGAGAGGCGCTGACCGGCATCGACGCCGTCGACTGTGAAGCGCAAATCACCGCGATGAGGACCGTAAATTGTATGCCCGCGTTCTATCTCGCGCGGACGCGCCTGGGCGAGAATCTCTCGCAGAGCACTCTCCTGCGGCCACCCGGAGTAAAAAACCCACCGCAGATCAAGTTCCGGAAGCCAGTCAGTCATGAACCCGTGCCATGCGGGCCAAAGGGTATCGAGGTAGCCTCGACGACTGGTATCTACCGCCTCAGCCCCGGTAACCAGATCCGGTTCCCATGCCATGGCCAATCTTGAATCCCTCGCTTGCAAGGCCGCGTTGCGTTGTCGCAAAGCCTGGTAAAAACGCCGCCAACAATCCTGGTAGTTTTGTTCCACGTGGAACACACCCCAGTCGAGAGCGCTACGGCGCTCCTTTGGTCCAGAGACAACTAAGCGATGACTTTCCGTGTTGATGGTATGAATCGGTAGCAGCCAAGCGATTTCAGACAAAGTCTCTACAGCCCGCCCATCGAGCCGAACACGGGTTCCACCGCGTGTGCGTTCCATTCCCAGCCATGCGACATGACTACCGACCTTAATTCTCGCCCCTAGGACAAACCCATGCTTACCACGGCCTATCAACTGATCGGAGCGAACGCGCGTAAAGCTGCGGCCACGTGCCAACACGTGGATGGATTCGAGCAGACTCGTCTTACCCGAGGCGTTATCTCCGTAGATGAGATTGACGTGAGGATCCAACGTCAGCGTAACCCTGCGAAGATTGCGGAAGGCCTCCACCTCGATGTGAACTAAAGTCATCAGTCCTAGCAAGGTGCTGTGGCTTTTCGACCGGAACGACGACGATCGCGAGGTATATTAGCAAGCCCTAGAGGCACAATGGCATCACGACGTATCGGCAGCTATCGTTGCCGCTTCCGTAAAGTACTGCGCTGCTATTGGGGCCGGTTACGACAATGTCTACCCTCGATTCTTCAATGGCCGTTAGGGCATCCAGTAGATACCGAGCGCTAAAGCCGATCTCAACCGGCTCTCCGGCATAGACGCTGGGCACATCTTCCTGCGCTTCCTCTTGCTCCGGGTTGTGAGAGCATATGCGCAACCCTTCGCTCGATATAATAAAGCGTACGCCACTAAGCCGCTCATCGGAGAGAATGGATGCCCGCACTAA
>JAKDMK010000054.1 GCA_030452365.1 Nitrococcus sp. | reverse complement strand
TATCGGGCGATGAGCTGCTTTGCCTCCTCCCGCTGGTGTTCGTCCCTGAGCCAGATTGCTCCCATTGATATACCCCAACGGCTGGGGAGCGTCTCGTAGAAGGCAACGCCGTGCTCCGTCAAAAGATCCCGGATCTCCTCGGCCTCGTCCTCCGGCACGCCTCGGAGATTCAGCAGGATAATGGACATGGTGGCTTCTCTTGCAATCCTATCCATATGGGATTGTAGGGTAGCGGCATACTCATGGGTAAATTCCGTCCCGGTATCACCTGAGACTGTCCCACATTCCCGCTGATGGCTTCCTTGAAGGCGTATCGCGGTGGCGTTGTGGCCACCTTGGGGCGCAAAGAAAACAGCGGCCCATTTCTGGGCCGCCGTTAGAGCACTCCGGCTGCGTCGGATTATACCGAGGGAATCCGCCGCCGCGTTGCCAGACCCAGACCCGCAAGGCCAACGCCCAGCAACCAGAGTGTCGCGGGCACGGGAACTGTTTGTCTCGCGGCGATGCCGAACTCTCCGATCGCAAAATCCACGCGACTACTGACGATGATGCTGCTCAGCAGCGATGCACCAGTGGTGTAAAAGCCGAAGTATGATGCTCCGCTAGCCCCCGCTACCGCTTGCGTAATGCTCTCACCCGTCGCTGTGATTGCCGTGATATCAAACGCGTCGAACGGGTTGGGCTCGGCATAGAAATAGAACGCCGCGGTGTACACAGGGAGCGCCAACGCCACCGACAACGCTCCTTCCGTAAAGTAAACATCGCCGGTGTAGCCGTGGCTCCAGGTTGCCCAGCCGCTACCGATCTCTCTATGCGAGAGGGGAATGGAGAACTGCACAGCTCCGCCAAGCGGAGAAACCACGGACGATACGTCATCGAAGATGGGCCGCGTGTCATCCTGAAACGGCGTCATCGTGTAAAGGCCCAGGGTCGCGGCGGGCGCGGCCGTTCCGCCGGCCACCCCAATTACAGCGGCGCCCGCCTGTCCAGCGGCGAGGGCCAGGGATGTTGAAAGAACCAACAGTCGTGCAATGAACTTATACATTGGCGATTCCCTCCATAGAAAAGATGTGCCGCTGGATACCAGACAAGTTTTGTGCCAAATTAAAATGTTTCGTCTTTTCAATCCATTGGAAATACGGGCACTAGCCGCGCGCTGAAGATTGTAAAAAATGCTGATGCCGGCCGGATTGATGCCGCTGGTTTACAAAGAATGGCGGTTTGCGGGGATTCTTCTGGACAGAGATCAGCGGAGAGATGTGTAAGAATATGAGGCAAGTCCACCGAGTCGCGTAGATTAATGCTGCTCTGAATGCCGGCTTCACTCTGCACGGCCAGGCGCCAGGTGCATTTGCCTCCGGGCAATCGATGGCGACGTCGCTTGCCCGGTGCCCAGCTGGGCATGCATTTGGCGCCAGATCTGGTAGCTTGCCGGAGTAACCGCGAAGGCAGTGCCAACAGCCTCGTCGGGGCCGTGGAGTAAGCTGTTGATTTACTTTAATTTAATGGTGGAGGCGGCGGGAATCGAACCCGCGTCCGCAAGACCTCCACTCCAGGGTCTACATGCTTAGCCACGTCTTTCTTTTTTAACCGGCTACTTCCCGACGCGCAGGGAATGTAGCCAGCGAGCCCGTTTGGGTTTCGCTCCAGGGATCCGGGCATTCCCCGAAGCTATCCTGTGTAATATGCCCGCTGAGAAGAAACCACAGGCAATCGCCAATCAGCGGCTCGCGGTTATTTAGGCCGCGAGGGCGTAGTTGTCGTCGTTGGCAACTATCATTTTTGCCGCATGTTTTACGAGGTAAGCGACATCCTCGGCATGCACCTGAAGCTTCGCGACCTACGTCGAAACCTAGTCGCCCCCTTCAAGCTAGACAAGCAGTATAACAGAGCAAAAAGTTGCGCGCGAGACTAAACTTCACCGATTTCCCAGCACGCCGCGTAACCGGTGCCCAGCAGTGACCCGGAGACTGTTGGCCGGCTTTTAAGCCGATGGTGGTGCCCGTTGCGAATCTGCCGATTTACCGGTGCCCAAGGCCGCAAGCCGGCGTCTGTTCGGCTATAGTCTGCTCATCCCGTGACCGTGATTGTAGCTCGACGGGGTGATTCCTGCACGCCCAGCGCTACGGACGCTTTGTGCCTAGCCGCCGAGAGAAAGGCCTCGGCCCAGTCAAAGACGTCGTGATTGCGGATGGTTCGGCGCAGACGGCGCATGCGCTCGAGCCGCTCGTCCTTGGGCATTATAAACGCCTGATAGATGCTCTCCGCGGTAGATGCTATGTCGTGCGGGTTAACCAGCAACGCTCCGGTCTTGAGCTCCGCGGCCGCACCCGCGAATTCGCTTAGAATCAGTACTCCGTCCTCGTCAACCTGCGCGGCGCAATACTCTTTCGCGACCAAATTCATGCCGTCTTTAAGCGGAGTGATCAGAGCGATGCTGGCGATGCGGTAATGGGCGAGCAGGTCTTCCCAGGATAGGCTGTGGTACATGTAATGAATCGGCACCCAGCCTGGCTCGGTGAACTGTCCATTGATCTCGCTTACGAGCTGCTCGACATTGCGCCGCAGCTTGGCATAATCACTGATTTTCTCCCGGCTGGGCACGAGATGCTGGACCAAAGTCATTTGGCCACGCAGCTTCGCGTGGCGATCGAGAGCCAACTGGAATGCGCGCAGCCGATGCAGAATGCCTTTGGTGTAATCGAGGCGGTCCACGCCCAAGACCATCGCTCGTCCCTGCAGATCGACCCGAAGCTGCCGTGCTCTCTGTTGCACGGCGTCCGAGGCAGCATCCTTGGCCACCTTCGAGTAGTCGATGCTGATCGGCAGCGTCTCGGTCTGGATGTCGCGCCCGGCTTTGTCAGCCGCCGCCGCGCGCTCCAGGAAGCGGCCCCGCACCACCTGCTTGCCGTCCCACGCGACCAAACAGCGCTCGGCCAAGGTGTTTGCACACTGCAGGAAATTCTGCCGGTCGCGCTCGGTTTGGAAGGCGATCAGATCGAAGCTGAGCAGGCCGTCCATGATCTGCTGCCGCCACGGCAGCTTGAGGAATAGATCGAGGGAGGGGAACGGGATATGCAGGAAAAACCCGCGCCGGTTCGGCACCCGTAGCCGGCCCAGCTCCCGTCCAAGCAGCATCAGATGGTAGTCATGAACCCAGAGGAAGTCATCGGGGGCGGCCTCTCTTGCCAGTACCTCGGCAAATTTGCGGTTTACCTGGGAATAGGCCCGCCAATGATCGGGGCTGAAGCTGCAGATCTTCGGCATGCCGTGAAACAGCGGCCAGACGATGCCATTGGAGAAGCCCTGATAGAAACCGTCGATTTCCTCGCTACTGAGCTGGACCGCCCGCATACGCAGGTTATCATTTGCGGCCAAATGCTCTCCAACTTCGGCGAGATCCGTGTCGTCGACATCCGCCGCTCCCGGCCAGCCCACCCAAAGGCCGCCGCTTTCTCGTAAGATAGGGCGGAGCGCGGCGACCAGCCCGCCAGCGGCCGGCTTGGCTCCCCAGCCGGTGCCGTCACAGCGGTCCAGTATGATTGGGAGTCGATTGGAGACGATGACGATGCGTTGTTTGGGTGGAGTCAGAAGGACTTCGGTGGTGCATGCTTGCCTGGCGCTGGGGTTAGGCGGTCGGCTCTCGGGGAAAACATTGTGAGCCGCCATGGGCACACCTCATGCCTGTGTATTGAATGCTATACAGTGTGACAATCAAAAAGGCGAAAGATTCGAGGGTTGCTAATTAGATTTGACAGGTGATCAATGGCTATAGCTAGCAGGCAGCCCTTTCTCTCGCGTAGCGCACTCGATGCCGTAATCTTCGCGCTCGATAACGCGATGACCGCTACACCACGCAGCGTGCAGCGGCTGATTGAGACGCTGCGCGAGCGCGGCTACCGCACGGCAGTGGTGAGCTCGTGCCGCAACGGCGCTGCCATCCTTGCTAATGCCGGGCTCGAGTTGCTGTTCGATGTTCGCTTGGATGGCACCGAGACGGCTCGCCTAGGCCTGCACGGCAAGCCCAATCCAGACGTTTTATTGCACACCGCCCGGCTCCTGCAGGCGCCGCCGGAGCGCTGCGCCGTGATTGCGGATGCTCTGGCCGGTATCGAGGCCGCACGTGCTGGTGGATTTGACTTGATACTTGCCGCGACGCAAGCGGGCGGGCGCGAGGTTTATCTTGCCCACGGCGCAAGCGGCGTGTTCGCAGATCTCGCCCAGGTGGCCGCGGCCGCGTTGGGTTGCGAGCCGCAGCGGGCGGCCACGCTGCCCTCGGCACTCGCCGCACTGCCGCAGATCCTGCAAGCGGGGCAAGAGGGGCTGCTGATGCTGCTCGATTACGACGGCACGCTTACTCCGATCGTGGAGCGCCCGGAGTTGGCTGTGCTCGCGGCCGAGACGCGCACAATCCTGTGCGATCTGGTCGCGCTCATGCCCGTCGCCGTGGTGAGCGGCCGTGAGTTGGCCATGCTAAGAGAGCTGGTCGATGTGCCGGGGCTGGTATACGTGGGCGATCACGGCTTCGATATGACGGACGTCGCGGGTGGGAGCCATCAACTCGATGCCATGAAGGGCTACCTGCCGATACTCGATGCGGTAGAGCAACGCCTGCGCCAGGGCCTAGCGGGTATTGCCGGTGCTCTACTCGAGCGTAAGCGCTCTTCGGTCGCCGTGCATTTCCGTCTGGTCGCAGAAAGCGATATGTCGCACGTGCAGGCACGCATAGACGACATACTCTCGGCGCACCCGCAGCTCAAGACCACTCCCGGTAAGAAGGTGGTCGAGATTCAGCCGGGCCTCGATTGGGACAAGGGCAGGGCCGTGGAGTGGCTGCTGCCACGGATCGATGCCAGCGGGCGGCGGCATCCGATCTACATCGGCGATGACAGGACCGACGAGAACGCCTTCCGCGCGGTGTGCGCCCGCGGCACCGGGATTCTGGTACGTGACGATGATCACCCCACCGTAGCGCACTACGCTCTGGAAGATCCCGGCGAGGTGCGGCTGTTTTTGCACCAGTTGATTCGCTCGTTAAAGCACACCGGGTGACGCTATGGATACAGGCAAGCCGGTATCCTTGGGTAGCGGCCGGTCATTGCCGGTGCTTGAGCAGGCGCTGTTTCTCGCGCTGCCAGTCTTGCTCTTTCTGGGCGGCGCGCTTGTCGAACTTCTTTTTGCCCTTGGCCAAGGCGATGTCGAGCTTGGCTCGACCCCGCTTCCAATGCATGTTGAGCGGCACCAGGGTGTAGCCGCGCTGTTCGGTAGCGCCGATAAGGCGGCTGAGCTCGCGCTCGTGCAGCAGCAGCTTGCGGGTGCGGATCGGATCGGGCTGGATGTGTGTGGATGCCGTCGGCAAGGGCGAAATATTGCAGCCTATGAGCCAGGCTTCGCCATCTTTGATGATGACGTAGCTTTCCTGCAAACTCCCCCGGCCGGCGCGCAAGGCTTTTACCTCCCAGCCCTCCAATGCAAGGCCTGCCTCGAAAGTATCCTCGAGGTGGTAATCGTGGCGGGCGCGACGATTTACGCTGATGCTGGGGTTGCCGCCGCTCTTGGGTTTTGTGTTCTGCTTGTTCACGCGCGTTATTCTATCCGCGCCGCGGGGCGCAGCGCCAACGAGATGTGAGCGCAGCGCTGCATACGGGGGGCATCCAGACATGGTTCGATTGCGGGCCCGAGCACGGCCGTTGAGCTCAAAATCGATGCCGCGCTACGGCCTGTGGTCATCTCCTTTCATGTTCGTTCTTGCGGTGATCGGCTCGGCCTTGGGCCTAGGCAATATCTGGAAGTTTCCCTATCTGGTGGGCCAATACGGCGGCAGCGCATTCGTGCTGGTCTATCTCGCCTGCGTGGCCGTCGTAGGACTGCCGCTCATGGTAGCCGAGCTCATGCTGGGCCGCCGCGGCCGCCACACTCCCATTTACAGCCTGTTGCGGATCGCTCGCGAAGAGGGGTTAAGCGGCGGCTGGTCGGTGATCGGCTGGCTCGGCAGCATCACTGGGATCCTGGTGCTTTCGACCTACAGCATCATCGGTGGCTGGAGTATGGCTTACGTATTTCGCTCCGCCGCCGGTACGTTCCACGGGCTCGATGCAGTGACCGCGGCGCGCCAATTCCAGGAGCTCACGGGCGACCCCGAGCGCCTGCTGGCGTGGCATACGTTGTTCGTGGCGGTGACAACACTAGTGGTTGGCCGGGGCTTGCGCCACGGCATCGAGGAGGCCGTGCGCTGGTTTATGCCGGTGCTATTGACGATCCTCGGGATCTTGGTGTTCTATGCTCATGGCCAACCGAGCTTTGATCGCGCCGTCGAGTTCTTGCTGCGGCCGGATTTTGCTCGGCTGGATGGCTACGCCCTACTCGCGGCGCTCGGCCATGCCTTTTTCTCGCTCAGCTTAGGCGTAGGCGCAATGGTGATCTACGGCGCCTACGCTCCAGAGCGGGTGCCTTTGCTGGCTGCTGCGCCGGTGGCGGTGTTAGCCGATACGCTGATTGGCCTGCTGGCGGGCCTTGCCATATTCCCGGTGGTGTTTCAGGCGGGCCTCGATCCCTCGGCGGGCCCGGGGTTAATCTTTCAGACACTGCCACTTGCATTCGGCGGGATCCCGGGTGGCCAACTTACGGGCACGTTGTTCTTTGCCATGCTGGTATTTGCCGCCTGGACTTCGGCCATTTCGATGCTGGAACCCGCGGTGACCTACGTCATGGAGCGTTGGCGGCTCGAGCGGGCGCTTGCGGCCAGTCTGATGGGTGTTCTGGTCTGGTCGCTCGGGTTGTTATCGCTGCTCTCGTTCAATCTCTGGTCACACCTACATCCGCTGGGAGACTGGTTTACCCCCGGACGGGGTACCTTTTTCGACGTGTTGATCTTCTTTGTCACGGGGCTGCTACTGCCGCTAACCGGCTTGCTCACCGCCATATTCGTCGGCTGGCGAATGTCCCCCGATACCAGCCGAATCGAACTAGGCGGCGGTTGGGGCTACCACCTGTGGCTCATCTTGATACGCTTTGCCACACCCGTGGCCGTGGGTTTGTTGTTCCTGCAGGCGATCGGGCTGGTAGACTTATTGTTGGTTTGGGAAGCACTATGACAATGGTTTCGCGATCGGCGCTGGTGCCGTACTCATCCGAAGTTATGTTTGCGCTCGTGGAGGACGTCGATTCCTATCACTGGTTCCTACCCTGGTGCAAAGAGAGTCGAGTTCTACGCAGGGACGAGGATTGCGTGCGCGCGATGATCGTTGTCTCCATGGGCGGCCTGGTGAAGTCCTTCACGACACAGAATCGACTGCACCCCAGCGAAATGATCGAGATCCGGCTGGTCGAGGGCCCGTTCCGGCGCCTCAACGGCTTCTGGGGCTTTCAGGGGTTGTCGGGCGATGCCTGCAAGGTGACCTTGGATCTCGAGTTCGAGCTCGCGGGCCGATTGCTGGGGATAGCGTTTGCCCGCGTGTTCCATCAGATCGCCAACTCTTTGGTGGATTCATTTGTGCGCCGGGCGGATGAGCTCTACGGAGCCACCGATGCAGCCTATTAGCCTATTTTTTTGTGCGGCGTGCTTCAGAGGAGCGCCAGTTCCCGTAATTGCCAACGCCCGCGTTCGCAGACCAGGTAGCTGCCCTGCTCGTACCAGTCACCCAGCACGATGCGTTGGGCCGGCGCGCCATCGAGCTCGAAGCGATGCACGGCCGGCCGATGGGTGTGGCCGTGAATCATGTGGCGCCCACCCTGCTCGCGCAGGATCCGATGCACACTCTGTGGGTTCACATCCAGCAGAGCCACATCGAGGCTGCTATTGTGCTTGGCGCTTTCCTGGCGCGCCCGCGCCGCGTAGGCGAGGCGTTGCGCAGGCGGTTTTGCCAGGAATTCCGCCTGCCAGCGTGGATCGCGCACCAGCGCACGAAAACGCTGATACTCTATGTCATCGGTGCATAGCGTATCGCCGTGCAGCAGCAGCACCGGCACCCCATCCAGCTCGATGCGGTGCAGATCCTCGAGCAGCGCGGCCCCGGTAGCCTCACTGAAGCCCTCGCCTAGGAGAAAGTCGCGGTTGCCGCGCATCACGTACACCGCGACACCGGCTGCACTGAGCGCCCTTAGCGCGCTCAATACCGCATCCTCGGTGCAAAGCGCGTCATCGCCGATCCAGGCCTCGAATAGATCCCCCAATATATAGAGTGCTTGCGCCTGAGAGGCGGTTTGCTGGAGGAACTGAATGAACAGCCGGATCACTTCGGGGCGGCTCGCATCCAGATGCAGATCGGAGATGAACAGCACCGGCCGGTGGTTGGTATCATAGCTAGGCATCTTAGGCATCGCGGCTCCCAACCTGCGCGGTCAGCGCAAGGCTACCTCAAACGGCGTGTCGCTGGCGCAAAAAGCCATTAACTAATTTTGTCTCTGTAGCAGGCTTTTCATTTACTATTAGGCGCCTATGCAATCCTGCCTTATCAAGACGCGGTTTGCACCAAGCCCAACGGGTTTGATGCATTTGGGCAACCTGCGCACGGCGTTGTTCAATTGGCTTCTCGCTCGCCAGCATGAGGGCGGCTGCTTCGTTCTGCGTATCGAGGACACCGATCGCGCGCGCAGCAGCGTCGCCGCGGAGACGGCGCTCATGCAGGAGCTGCGCTGGCTCGGGCTCGATTGGGACCAAGGCCCGCAGTGCAGTGCCGCCGGGGGGCCTTGGCGGCAATCCGAGCGCGCGGTGCTGTATGCCGAGCTCTACCCGCGGCTTGAGCAGGCCGGCCGAGCTTATCCTTGTTTCTGCAGCGATCGGGAGCTGCAACGCCAGCGCGAGGCACAGCTTGCCGCGCGGCGGCCGCCGCGTTACCCGGGCACCTGCAGGCAACTCACTGGCGCTGAGATCCGCGTGCGCATCGACCGCGGTGAACACCCCACCTTGCGTTTTCGTATTCCCGAGGGGCGTGTAGTCCTCTACCGAGATCTGGTGCGCGGTGAACAGCGCGTTTCGACGGGCGAGCTAGGAGATTTCATCCTACGCCGGGCTGATGGCTCGGCCGCTTTTTTGTTTTGCTACGCCGTGGACGATGCGCTGATGGGAATTACGCATGTGCTGCGCGGCGAAGATCACCTGGCCAATACGCCGCGGCAGCTGCTGCTACTAGAGGCATTGGCGCTGACCGCACCGGATTACGGGCATTTACCGATGATCGTGGGGGCCGACGGCGCGCCGCTAGCCAAACGCCACGGCAGCCGCTCGGTGGCCGCGTTGCGCAGCGCGGGCTACCTGCCCGAAGCGTTGCTGAACTACCTGGCGCGCTTGGGCCATGCCTATGGTGATATCGGCTTGCAGGATCTGGCGGGGCTCGCCCGTGCTTTTGAAGTACAACGGATTGGGCGGGCGCCAGCGCGCTTCGACCTACAGCAACTCGATCACTGGCAGCAACAGGCGGTGGCATGCGCGCCGGCGAAACAGCTCGAAAGCTGGCTTGACGGCACAGCCGTGCCGATCGAGGAGCGAGCACGCTGGGTGGAGATCGTGCGCTGCAATGCGCACTTTCCAAGTGAGTTTCGGGATTGGGCCGAGCGCATCTATGGGTCGTTGCCGTCGCCCACTGATCACGAGCGCGAGATCTTGGTCGCGGCCGGAGCCAAGTTCTTCGAGTCGGCGGCACGCCTGATCGACGAGGATGGCGCGCTCTCGCTGCAGGGGCTGCGCGAGGCCACCGGTACCCGCGGCCGTGCCCTGTTTCTGCCGCTGCGGCTTGCGCTCACAGGAAAGCAGCATGGTCCGGAGCTGGCGCAGCTGCTGAGCCTGACGAGCCCACAACGACTGCGCGAGCGATTGCAGCGGGCCGCTGAGCTCGCC
>JAKDMK010000299.1 GCA_030452365.1 Nitrococcus sp. | reverse complement strand
GCGACTGCATGTCCCTACTATACAAAGTCAATGAGATAGGCCCCATTTAAGGCAAAATCCAGGCAAAATCAGGGTTCGAGCGTTACGATTGGTTAACAGTCTAACGACGCATGCACCGGTAGAATAGAAAGACCACGACCAACCGGGAGGGTGCGGATATGTTGGTACGGCAAGGCCTAAAGGCATTGGTGGCGGCAGCCGCTGTGATAGGCGCTAGTGCTCCGGCAGCGGCGGACAACGTGGGCATCGCCGCCGGCGCGGCGCTATGGAACTACGAGCCCGACGGCCACGCGCGGCAAGATGGCAACGAATCATTCAATCTCCAGAACGACCTGGGGCTGGGCACCGAGTGGGGCGGCTACGCCTGGATCGCGGTCGAGCACCCAGTGCCGGTGCTACCCAACATTCGCTTGGAGTACACCCGCGCCGACACTGAGGGCAGCGGTACAGTTTCGCAGTCCTTCACGATCGACGGTGTCAGCTACGCCCAGGGCACCGATGTCAGCACTAAGGCCGAGCTGGACCAGCTCGACCTCGTGCTCTACTACAAGCTGCTGGACAACGTAGTGAGCCTGGACGTGGGCCTCGACATCAAGTACCTCGACGGCCGCGTGCGGGTGCGCCAGGATGATACCGGAGAGAGCGAGGCGGTTAGCTTCCGTGTGCCGCTGCCGTTGCTCTACGGCGCCGCGCGCGTGGATCTGCCGTTCGCCGGCATGTGGGTCGGCGGCCAAGTCAGCGGCCTCGCCTACGATGACGACCGGCTGCTGGATGTGCGCGCCACGCTCGGCTACGACTTTCCGTTCGCGCTCGGCGTTCAGGCGGGCTACCGCCACCAGGCCATCAAGCTCCACGACGTCAATGATCTCAGCGCCGACATAACCGTTGGCGGCCCCTTCGTCGGTGTCCACGCGAACTTTTAGACCATTGAGTGACAACCGACACGCCATTGATCCTGGTCGACGGCTCCTTCTATTTCTATCGCGCCTGTCATGCACTGTCGTCGCTTGCCACTAGAATCAACGCAACAACGGCCACGGCGCCAGCAGCAACACCCACAGTACCACCACCGCAGCGACGAGTTTGATAGTCTTGAACAGCACGCGGTGGCGTTGCTTGCAACGTCGGCTTCTTTCGCGCCGATGCCGCAGGGCCGCGAACAGGCGGTTGATCGCGCCGGTGGGCTCATCGGCCGCGTTGGGCGAGGCGGTGATCGCGCCCATGAAGTTGCTGACGCGGTGGTTGATCCACGCCATTGCACGCGAGCGCAGGGGGCGTTCCAGGTCGCAGAACAGGATCACGCGGGTGGTATCGGCGCGGTTCTCGGCCCAGTGCACGCAGGTCTCGTCGAAGATCACGTCCTCGCCGTCGTGCCAGGCGTATTCCTGCCCATCCACGATGATGCGGCAGTCGCGCGAGTTGGGCGTAATCAGGCCCAGGTGGTAGCGCAGCGAACCCGCGAATGGATCGCGGTGTGGATTTAACTTGGCGCCTGGCGGCAGCAGCGCGAACATCGCGGCCTTGACGCACGGGATTCGATTCACCAATTCCACCGTGCGCGGACACAGCTTCTGCGCTGAGGGCAGCGGCTCGCGGTACCACTTCAGGTAAAAGCGCTTCCAGCCTTGCTTGAAAAACGAATTGAAGCTGGCATCGTCGCCCTTCAACGCCGCGCGGATATGGCCCTGATCGAACAAACCGGCGGCCTCTTCGCGGATCGCCTGCCAGTTGTCCTGCAGCGAATCGACTTCACTGAAGCGCTTGCGGTTGGGAAACGCCCCGGCAGGCACCGCGGAGAACGCATACATCAGGAGGTTGTAGGGCGCGAACACCGTGGCGTGCCCGGCCAGTTGGCGCCTGAGCTTCAGGCGCACCCGGCTGCGAAAATGCACAACCAACGCACTCAGAAGAAACAGTAGGATCAGGGCGAGGATCGCAAGGCGGATCGTGAACAGCATGACGTTAGGCTAGCGCCTCCGCCCCGCGGATGGGCGTGCGCTGTCGCGCAGGAAACAACCAGGCGTAGATAGGATCGCGTGCGAGCGGCCTGCCTGTGCGTATCTGCACGCAGACCGGCACCCTCGCCGCGATTCCCCGTTGCGCCAGTCGCGGCGAGGGCGCCGCTCCCACAGGCTCTATGGGCTACCCGGAGGCGGCGGTGCAGGCGCGGGCGCCGTATCGGGCGCCGGTCCGGGCGGCGGCGCTGCAGGTGTAGTTTGGGCCGAAGGTGGCGAACTCTGCTCCTGTGCCTCGGGCTGACTTGCACCGCCATCGCTATCGATAACGCTATGATCCTGACGATAGGTGCCGGCTAGCATGGCGAGCACCATGCTGGTCGCAAAAAACCCGGCCGCGAAGACCCCCGTTAGCTTACTCAGAAAGGAGGTGGAACCACGCGCTCCGAATACCGTAGCCGAGGCGCCACTGCCAAACGCCGCACCGGCATCCGCACCCTTGCCGTGCTGAATCAGCACGAGTCCAATAAGCGTGGCGGCAATTGCAAGATGAGCGACTAAAATGGCGGTATACATAAATCCCGCATTCCCGACACTGATGATGGTTACACCACTCGCATTCGGCACACCCTCTATTGAGGGCCGCCGGCATGGCAGATGGCAAGGAAGTCTTGCGCCTGCAGAGACGCTCCGCCGATAAGCCCACCATCCACATCCGGCTGCGCGAATAGGCTCCGAGCGTTTTCCGGCTTTACGCTGCCGCCGTAGAGGATTTGCAGCTCAGCGGCCGCGCGGGCATCGTGCTCCGCCACTCGCCCACGTATATGCGCATGCGCCGCCTGTGCCTGCTCCGCGGTGGCGGTACGCCCGGTGCCGATAGCCCAAACCGGTTCATACGCGATGATCGCGGATCGAAAAGCCTGTGCCCCCTGCTGCTCGAATACGGCGTGCAACTGTTCATCGAGGATGGCCTCCGTTGCCCCAGACTCACGCTCCTCGAGCTTTTCACCGACACAAAAGATCGGTGTCAATCCATGGCGCTGCGCGGCAACGAAGCGGCTGGCTACTAGCGTATTGGTCTCACCATAGAGGTGGCGACGCTCGGAGTGGCCCACGATGGCCCAACGACAGCCAAGCTCGACCAACATATCACCGGCAATCTCCCCGGTGTAGGCCCCTTGGTCCTGGTCACAAACGTTTTGGGCACCTAGACCGACGCCGCTGCCCTCCAGAGCTCCTGCTGCATCGGCCAGGAAAACAAAGCTCGGGCATACGACAACCTCGTAACCCCGGCTTTGCGGGAGACCGGCGATGATGGCACGTATCAGCTCCCGGGTGCGCCCGCGCGACCCATTCATCTTCCAGTTCCCGGCGATTAACGTCGTACGCATAAGATTAAGCGCTTCCTGAAAATGGCGGCAAGGTTACGCTTCGCGCACCTCAAAATCAATCGACCACGACCGGATCCGCAACCAAAGCCTCGGCTACCCGGGCCGCCAACAGGTCCGTCAGCTGGCGTACTCGTCGGCGGTTCTGGCCCTCAATCATCACCCGAATAACCGGCTCGGTGCCAGAGGAGCGCAGCAGCACGCGGCCGTCATTGCCAAGCTCGGCCTCGACCGCCTGTACCGCAGCGGCAATAGAGGGCACTTCGAACGGATCCAAGCGCCTGGCCACCGGAACACTCACCATGTGCTGCGGCAGCTTGGTCATCCCCTCACGCAACCGACTGAGTGGCTCACCCGATACACGCATACAGCAAAGCACCTGCAAGGCGGCAACTATTCCGTCACCAGTGGTAGTGCGGTCGAGACAAATAATGTGGCCGGATGACTCGCCACCGAGGGCACCCTCGTGCTCAAGCAACATCTCCAAAACATAGCGATCCCCTACCCTGGCACGGAGCAACGGTATGCCAAGCCCCTCCAGCGCCAGCTCTAGGCCCAAGTT